>JAGQHH010000310.1 GCA_020431945.1 Cyanobacteria bacterium HKST-UBA02
GCCAGGCTCGGGCTGATAATGGCTACCAGACAGGTTCTTTCCAATGTGCTCAGAATCATCGGTGTATCAGCTCCGGAACGAATGTAATCGGGCAAATCAAAGATAAAACTACCGTAATCTTCCTTGCAGTGCTAGGCTAGAGCTATAGGCCGTTATTGTCGGACTCTCAGGAAGAGGTTCCGTGTCGAGATTTGAGAGCACTCCCTTTGTGGAACATTGAACAAGGCACATAGAGAAATAGCAGCCTAAAGGGCACTGAGAGCAGCAGGTGCGTTTTATGGACGAAGAGAAGCAGCTTGAGCTAAGTCAGGAAGAGTGTTTTCTACTCCTCACCGGGGCCAGGCTTTTCGACAAACTGGTGGCAGGGGTGACTATCCATGCCGAGCAGAAAGATGAGCTCATTGCCGAGATCATCGAGAAGCTCAGCGAGAAGGTCACTCCCCAGCTGCAGAACATGAGCAATGAGCTTGCCGATGCCATCGTGGATTCGGTGCTCGGTTGCGAAGACATGGAAGAGCTGGAAGAGCTGGAGCTTGCTTATCTCGAGTCGGATATCGACGAGCTGTGGGGTCACGATTTTTTCAATGACACCTCGGTCAGGCAGCTATCCATAGACGGGCTGGATTTCCGAACCGGCGCCGAGCAGTCCGGATTCACCACCACCGGCAGCGACTGGCCTCCCTTCGCCGACGAGCCCGCCTCCGATTCGGAGCAGCGAGCCGGCTTCACCAGTCCCTTCGACAGCCGCAGCGGCGATCTCTGCGACTCGATCTTCCCCGACCCGGCGAATGTCGACGAGGACCGCAAGCCCTCCCCCGCCAGCAGAAGCTTCAAAGAGCAGTGCGAGCGCTATCTCTGCGAAGAGACTTTCTCCTATCCGATGTATTCGGTGGACGACAAATTACCGGTGATCGAGAAAGCCCTTCTCAAGCATAGAGCCGTGGAAGCGAGCTATTACAGCATCGACCGGGAGACCGTGGACAGAGTGCTTCTCAATCCCCTGGTACTCCTCCAGGAAGACGGAATGTGGCTGGTGGTGGCATATTGCCACGAGCGCGACGACATACTGATCTTCCGGGTGGATCGCATGAAAGACGTGGAGGCCACCGAGCACCGCTTCGAGACACCCAAAGATATCAACGAGCTCCGTTGCCGGATGCTGGCGGCTTACAAATAGACTCTATTTCTATTGCCTGGTGGAGTACTGGCGTCTGCGGTTGAGCATCAGCTTGGCCTGATAGCTGTCGGCCGGGAAGACCTCGGCAAAGGTACCGGTCTTCCAGGTTCCGTCGCTAGCCATATAGCTGAAGTTGCGACCGCGCTCAAAGAAGGCTACCCGCATGGCGCCGTCCTTGCCCATCGCCGAGACGATATCGAACTGCTCGAAATTGAAAGACTTGCCGATGTCATCTCTCTTGATCTCGCGGCGGCTGAGATTTGGATCTTGCTTGGACTTCGCATCGAGAGCCGCATCCAGAGCGGCTGCGTCGCTGACGCCTTCGGGCAGCCAATCGAGTCCGTAGAGCTTGCGGAACTCCTGCTGCTTGAGCACCGAGGCAAGAGCCGTATCTTTAGGTTCCTGACCGTCTTGCTCACCGCTCTGAACCGCTTCGGGCTTGCGCGCTGTCACGTCGACATTGTCGAAATTCATTCCGGCAAAGGCTTCCTCGACCTTCGAGGTTGAGGACATACTGCCGTCGGCGCCCCAGACATAGAGCTGGCGATTGCTTCCCACCGCCGCGACTCTCGTCTCGCCGGTGGCTTTGTCCACAGCCGTGACGAAAGTGCCAGGCTCGAGTTGCTGATTCTGAAGCTTGCCATTGACCGTAGCCTTGTCCTGGCTTTCCCTGGCGAACTTGTCTGCTTTCTCGGCAGCCAGAGTCTGCAGTTGCTTGTCCAGATCGGCGAAATTGTCGGCGGGATTGCTCAGATCTTCCAGTCCGAATCCCTTGCGAACATTCTCGTCCTTGAGAGCATCGAAGAGGCTCTTATAAGTAGGCTTGTTCTGGTCGCCAGTCTGGTCACCTGTCCGGTCACCGGTCTGGTCACCTGTTTGATCTCCTGTCTGACTGCTTTCCTGGGGAGCATAGCGATAGCGGCGAATCTTGGCGCCTTCGGGAAGATTCTGGAAGACCGAGCCAAGATCCGTGCCCCTGGCATAACGGCCCTGATCGGTCATCACGATGATGCCGGTGCTGCCGTCCTGCTCCTGGCGCGCCATGGCGATTCTGGTCTGGCCGCCGGATTCGGCAGCAAAGATATCCCCGGGTTTGACTTCCAGATCCTTGCCCCCTTCTTCCACGCTCCAGCCCTTGCCTTCTGCGACCTTGGCCTTGAGAGCCGTATCGATCTCGGCATCGCTGGCATCGGGGGCGAGAAAGTCGAGACCGAGCCCGTGCTGCGGATGTCTGAGCAGACTGGCCATATCGAGATTCTTGTCCTCGACCTGATCGGGCTGACCTTCGGTTTCGTTGCGCGCTTCCGGCTGGGCCTGATTCGGGACGAAGACCATATAGTCGGTGAATTTGTCTTTGGGTAGAACCGAATCGACGCTGTCTTTGCGCCAGAGACCGGAGTCGTCCCCGGGACGATTGCTGATGTGATACATACTGTCGCCGTCTGCTTTCAGAGCTGTGTGCGAAGCATAGCGCTTGCCGTCCGGCCACTCGCTGCCTCCCTGCTCCACCTGCTGGCGAGCGATCACCACCGAGCCCGGCGGCAGATCTTTGAGCTGGGACGCATCGGTTACGACGCCTCCCCTGTACTGGCCCGATTCCACCAGCTTGGTCATCTGACCGGCGAGATCCGAGGCACTGGCAGTGGCTTTCACCGGCACA
>JAGQHH010000311.1 GCA_020431945.1 Cyanobacteria bacterium HKST-UBA02
AGACCGGGACGATATTGGGATGCTTGAGACTGCTTACCGCCGATGCCTCTTGCTGAAAGCGCTGGAGAAGCTCGTCGTCGCCGTGAAAATCCGAACGGATCATCTTGAAGGCTACAAAGCGATTCATGAAAAGATGCCTGGCCTTGTAGACCACGCTCATTCCGCCCCGCCCGAGGATCTCGAGGATCTGATAGCGCTCCGCCACAGTAGTACCGATCAAACGATCCGTACCGATAGGCTGCAACTGCGAACCATCGCGGATGCAGTAGATTGAGCCGTCATCCGGTATGAATCCACATTTGACGCAGATCTTTCTCGGTAGAAATGCCTGTTCCCGGTCGGTCATGAGAGTATTTTATACCATAGACTAGACAACCACTGCCGGTAGTGGCATCTCCTCTAAGCCGGTCGCCGCAGCGCCGAAAATATGAACAATCGATGATCTTGGATGGACGAAACCCTTACATTTCAAGCCAATCGGAGTACAATACGCCTGTTGTTTTCAGCGACAAATTCGAGCGGCATAACATGACAAGCAAACCCGATCAAGTCCAGGTACCGGACACTCACGGCGGCAATGAGTGGGAAAACGATGATTTCAGGATGGCCAGACGCTATCTTGACAAGGCGACCCAGTGGATGAAGGTCGACGAGGACACTCTCGTCCCGCTACGCACTCCCAAACGAGCCATGACGGTAATCGTGCCGGTCCGCATGGACGACGGCAGCGTCCGCTCATTCATCGGATACCGGGTCCACCACGACCTGGCCACCGGACCGGGCAAAGGTGGAGTCCGCTTCAATGCCGACCTCACCCTGGGTGAGGTGGCTGCCATGGCCATGCTCATGACCTGGAAATGCTCTCTGATGAACCTGCCATTCGGCGGTGCTCACGGAGGTATTCGCCTGGACGCCTCCCTGCTCTCGATAGGCGAGAAAGAGCGCGCCACCCGGCGCTACTGCTCCGAGATCATCGAGCTCATCGGTCCTAGCCAGGATGTTCAGGGTCCCGACCTCAACACCGACTCCCAGACCATGGCCTGGATTCTCGATACATTCAGCGTCAACGTCGGGCATACCGTGCCCTCGATAGTGACAGGCAAGCCGACTTCCATCGGCGGCACCCTGAGCTCTATAGATGCCACCGGTTACGGTGTGGCACTGGTGACCAGGAATGTCGTCCGTCAGATGAACATGAAGTCCGACAGCCCGACCGTGGCGATTCAAGGATTCGGCGCAGTCGGAGCCTCGGTGGCCAGGGGCCTGAGCAAAATGGGTTTCAAGATTGTCGCAGTCTCGGATAGCCGTGGCGGAATCTACAATCCCAAGGGTCTGGACCTGCCGAAGCTTTTCGAGCACAGACAACAGACTGGTTCCATACATGGCTTTTCGGAATCCAGAGCAGTCACCAATAGCGAGCTTCTCGCTCTCGATTGCGATGTCCTGGTGCCCTGCGCCCTGCGCAACCAGATCAATCTTGACAATGTCGAGAGTATCCGCTGCAAGATCATCGTGGAAGGCGCCAATGCGCCCACCACCCCCGAGGCAGACGAGATTCTGGAGTCCAAAGGCGTCACGGTCATTCCGGATATCCTGGCTAACGGTGCCGGCGCCACTGTCGCCTACTTCGAGTGGGTCCAGGGTATGATGCGCCTGCTCTGGACGGAAGAAGAAGTACAGGCCAGGCTCGAAGAACTGGTCAACCGGGTCTGCCAGAAAGTCTTCGCGGTGGCGGACGAGTATCAGTGCTCCCTGAGAATGGCATCCATGCGCCTGGCTATCGACCGAGTAGTGGAAGCGCGCTGGCTGCGGGGACTCTATCCCTAAGACATGGCCTGACTATGCAAGGATTCGTCAAGACAAGGGTCGGCATCGCCATTGCTGGAATCTTGTTTTTGCTCCTCGTCTTTGTAATGGAGCTTTCGCCTCTGCAAGACCTTTTCGGCGGTGACGCCATCACCCGGTCCGGGGTTGCGAAGTTTCGCATACACATCCTCTCCACGCCGGTTCTGGACAAGCTCGAGAACAAGCTCACCAGCCTCAATTCCACAGTAGATATCGAGCAACTTTCTGGAAGCGACTACTTCTATGTCGATGGCGGGCACGGTCACCATGCTTATTTCAAGCTTACCGCCGGGCACGATTTCGAGCGTGCAGGCAAAATGGCCGGCAGCTCGAACGAGCATGTCGAGCTCCCTCCGGACATGCCGGTGGATATCCGGCTCGGCGACGAAGACGGCAAGCCCGTTCTTCTCAAGAATGACAGCCCCCTGCTCGAGCTTCCGGAGAGCAGCAAGAACGGCAAGTTTGCCGTCTTCAACAAGGAAAAGTCTGCCCTCGTGGCGAGCGAAAGCTCGATTCATTTGATCGCGGATCTGGACAAGCCTTCGTTAAAGACAATCGATTGCCGGGACAAAATCGTAGACCTGTCCGTAGACCGGGAAGGAGCGCGGATCTTCGTCCTGGTCAAGAAGGCGGATAACGCCGGCAAAAAGAGTGAGCAGGGACGCCGCACCCTGAAAGTCATCGATCTGGAATCGAACCCGGACAAGATCGAAGATCTGAAAATACCGGTGAGCTTTCACTCCCGAATCTTCTACAATCATGCATCCCTGGCCCTCTTGATTCTGGACAAGGAGAAGATTCGCATTCTCGACGCTCAGGACGGCTCTGTACGCCTCATTCGAAACTTCACCAAAGAGCCGCCTCTGGAGGAGCAAGATGTAGTGGTACTATCGGGAGTGCCTGCTGCCATCCTCAAAGAAGCCGTTGTGGACCTGCGCCCTCCCTGCGAAGAAGTAGGCACACTGATTGGATTCGGCAGCCAGAGCCGGTATGTAATCGACTTTCGGAACAAGCGTTTCTATTACAGCGGTCAGATCGAGAGAGATCAGAAAGATCAGAAAGAGGATGCGGCCATGAGCATCGCCTCTTACGACCTCAACAAGCTCACCCTCGAGAAACAAGTAAAACTGGCCGGCAGAAGCGCTTCCGAAGAGTCGACCAGACCCAGGCTCGACTTCGTCAAAGCCATGTTTCTCGATAAAGACGGCAATCTGGTGGCGCTTTCCGCGCCTAAATAGTCTCGGGAATGGCCGCTATCAGCAGATTGTTGTCCGCGCTTCTCGAAAAAACCACCTTTCCCTTGCAGCCGACGAAACGCAGCTCTTGCGGCAAAGTAGTCATGGCCTGAAAAATCGCTTTCTGAAACACTTTTCGCTCATTGTCCTCGCTCAGGGCACTCGGCTTCCTGTCGAGAGCATCATTGACGAAAGAGAGTCCATAAGAAATAGCAAGATCATTTGCCTTCAGCGGCTGCTCGCCGAATCGAACGATCATCGACTCACCGACTATCACGCCATGTTTGACGGTTGCCGTGAGACCGCAGGCAAAACCTGGTGCCACCGAGAGAAGACCCGGATCGATGAGAACCGAGTATTCATAATACTTGGTCTCCTGCTTTATAGTCACTTCTTTCAAATGCAAGTCAGCTCTGTGTCTCTGACTGAACAGCTTGATCTTCTCGCCCAGACGAGCCTGCGCCGGCAGCCCGTATATCGTCATCGAAAGCAGGACCAGGAGAAAAAAAACGAGACGTCTCAAAAGGCAGCGGTCTCGAGTTTCAGGGCATCATGCACTGTGTAGCTGCTGGCGATTGCGGCCACGTCTTTCTCTTCCAGGATGCCACGCTCGGTGACCAGACCGGAGATGAGAGAAAAAGGCACCAGGTCGTACTGATTGTTCAGGAGGCTGATCCCCCGGGGAGCATCTTCCCAGACTTCAGCACCGGGGCGATGATGTTTCTCGAACTCGAAAAGTCGATCTTCCCCGACGAATTTTTCGGTCCCCGAAAGAGCATAGAGGGGAATTCCCAGCTCGCGGCAACCTACCGCCAGGAGCCAGGAGCCGACTTTGTTGACCACTCCGGGCCGGGCGATTCCGTCACAACCCATGAATGCCACCGCACAATTTGCCAGGACAAGGCCCATGGCATTGTCGAAAGTGTGCACCACTTCTATGCCGCCGGCGGACAAGCGCGCTGCGAACTTCCGCCCTTCCAGACTGGGTCTCGCTTCCGTGCATGCCACCCGAAAATACCGTCCTTTGGCCCGGGCGTTGAGAAGAGCACTGACCACGGTGGAGCTGAAGGAATAAGCGAAGACGAAACAACCGGGCTCGATCAGATCGAAAGCCATATCGGCGATCTTGGCGGCGCTCTCGCAGAGGCTGCGTTCGAAATCGTCAAGGGAAGACTGGCACGCTTCAACGATCTCTTTCACGTCGCTCTTGCTGTCGATTGCGATGAGCACCGAATTGGCGAGATGGAATATCGGAGCCATCGCCGGCTGGCATTTCACCAGACGGATGGCAGCATGAGTGAGGTCGGACTTGAGAGCCTCGGCACCCTTGCTTTCGCTTTCGCTCATCACCGACTGAAAAACAACAATCCCTCGAAGAGCCAGCTCAGCCGCTCCGGACGAAAGATCCTCGCCAATCGGATGAACCAGGTCCGAGATCCAGTCTTGTTCCGCATTACCCATTTAGCTTGTCACTCGCTCTCGATATGTCACGTATATAGTAGCGGCTTGTCAACCGATTTTGATCATCACTGACCCAGAGCCAACCTGGATGCGTCCTCGAGATGCCGCTCCAGATAAGCCTGTTTCTCCGGTGTACCGGGGCTGAGATGCCCCCAGGGGAGAATCTCGCTCACCGCAATATTACGATAAGCATAGAAATCCAGGGACGGGCAGACATCGGCGAAACGTTTCAAAGCTTTGCGCCAGGAGCCCAGGGTTCCCTTTCCCTTCCTTCCGGCCGCAGCGACTTCGGAAAGGACCGGAGCGAGCCGCCGGTCTCCCCTCGATAAGAGCGCCTGGATATCGCTCCAGTTATGGCTCTCCGGGCGGACATCGATCCCGGCTCGACTGAGATGCTTGCGCAGATACTCCATCTTCGAGGCACAGGACCGATCTCGCCCCATCCACTGGAAAGGAGTCTGAGCCTTGGGGACGAAAGAAGAAAGCCCGAAAACGAAACGAAGCCTCTTGTGCCGCTTTTTGAGCATGGTCAAAAGCCGGATAGTCTCGTCCAGGTCTTCGCCGGTCTCGTATGGAAGACCGGCGATCCCGTAGAGCTTGACTCCGGACAGGCCCCCTCTGTCGATGGCATCCAGGGCGCTCTCGATCTGCTCCTGGCTGAGGTTTTTCTTCATGATTCCTCGCAGACGCTCGGAGCCGGACTCGAGAGCGATGGTCACCGACTTCTGCCCGAGACTGGCAATGTTCTTGACCAGCTCGACATCCAGAGTATCGGCCCGGACGGAGGCTACCGTCGCTTCGAGATTCTCCATCGCCGATAGCCTCTTTGCCAGTTCCGGGAATTCGGGATGCTCGGTAATGGACGGTCCCAGAAGACCGACTCGACCGGCCCGGTCCCGCACTTTTTCCACTTCCCCGACTATGGCGTCCACAGGAGCGAAGCGGAAAGGTCGGGTGAGATAGCTCGCCAGACAGAACCGGCATTCCTGCGGGCAAGAGCGCACCACTTCGATCAGGAATGTAGCACCCCATATAGTGTCAGGCGAAAGAAACGATGACTTCGCCATATAATCTTTATCGCCTCTGTATACCTGGCGTTCCACTGTCGAGGGAGCGGCGCCGCCGAGAGGGGATACCGACTGGATCGATCCGAGCATGTCCGGAGGATCATATTCGACGTCATAAAGGGACGGTACATAGACGCCCGGCAGTTGAGCGAGCTTCTCGAGCCTTGCCTTCCTGCTCGACCGTCCGTCTTCGTTCGCCAGAGCCGAAAGGAATGTCCCCACCGTCGCCTCGGCGTCACCGAGAAGCACCACGTCGAAGATATCCGCATAGGGCTCGGGATTAGCGGAAAGGACAGGGCCGCCTCCGAATACTATGGGATCGTCGTCGCTTCTCCGGCTGGCGGAGAGATTGACACCATAGTGATCGAGGATGCTGAGGACATTGACGAAGTCGAGCTCCCATCCCAGGGTGAATCCGAAAAGTCGACAGGCGGATTGCCTTTCGGCGCTGTCGAATTCGTCCATATCGGTAAAGCAGCGGACAGCCCTGACCTGCTCATGACTATCGATGAGATCCCAGACAAGCTGATAGCCGAGCCCGGCCATGCCTATGGCATAGCTGCCCGGGTAGCACCAGGCGACATCCATTGTCGCCCGGGACTTGTTCCTTGGAGGAGCCAGACGGACTTCGTTTGCGAACATAGCCCAATTGTCTCAGATCCCGGAAATTTCAACAGCAAAAATAAAGACAAACAGAAGGGCTTGCTCATGAGCAAGCCCGCAACCAGATGAGAGTCGAAGAAGTACTAACGAGCGGGAAGATGCTTGGCCCAGTCGGAACCGAGGCCCTGGAAGAAGAGATGCGCGGAGAGCACATCGTCATAGGTGATCTTGGGTTTATCAGCCAGCCTGCGGCGGTCACGCTTGGTCCACTCGTTCTGCCTGGACGGCTTGCGCTCGGTGCGGCTGGGAGCTGTGCCGACTATGGCAACACCCAGAGGATGACCGCAGGCGCTGCAGGTAACGCGGACCACGAGGACCCCGGGCTCTTGCCTGAGAAGCTCGATTCCTTCCTGCTGGAACTGTCTGGAGCAGAACCGGCATACCTTTTGTTGAAAATATTCTTGGATAGCCTGGAAACCGCTTCCATGGTCGCCGCCCATGTTTGCCCGCCACTTCTAGGTTCGCTTTGCGAACTGTAAGATCACGAATCGCGATCAGATGATATTGTTAGCTGAGTTAAAATCTCGATCTGGTTATTAAGATCTGGTGCAAGAAATTATACTTGAACCTGATCCTTTTGCACCAGAAAGATTTGCGAATTTCGGAAATTCGCTGATAAAAGCGGACGTTGATACCACCGATGGAGTGACATAGTGATGACGCATATTGAAGAAATATCGGCGATGGAAATCCTGGATTCGCGCGGCAATCCTACGGTTGAAGTCACGGTAGTGCTTTCTAATGGTGCCGCCGGTAGAGCCGCCGTTCCGTCCGGTGCCTCCACCGGTAGTTTCGAGGCCGTGGAGTTACGAGACAAAGATCCGAAGCGATATGGTGGCAAGGGAGTGCTCACCGCCATCGCCCATATCCATGACACAGTCAGTAAATCGCTGATCGGGGCGAGTGCCATGGAGCAGGTCCTGATCGATCACGAGCTGCAGAGGCTCGATGGTACTGATAACAAATCGAAGCTCGGAGCCAATGCCACACTCGGTGTCAGTCTGGCAGTCGCGAAGGCAGCCGCAAACGCTCTCGGTATGCCACTCTTCAGATATGTCGGCGGCGTATCGGCTTGCGTTCTCCCGGTGCCGCTGATGAATATTCTCAACGGTGGCAAGCATGCTCAGGACGGTGTCGACCTCCAGGAATTCATGATCGCTCCGATCGGTGCAAGAAGCTTCTCAGAAGGGCTCCAGTGGGGCGTTGAGACCTACCACTCGCTCAAGTCGGTTCTCCATAAGAAAGGTCTGAGCACCGGGGTTGGTGACGAGGGTGGTTTTGCTCCTTCGCTCAAAGCCAATGAGGAGGCCCTCGAGCTCATCGTCGAGGCTATAGAGAAGGCTGGCTTCAAGCCCGGAGAGCAGGTTTCGCTGGCCCTCGATCCGGCCTCGACCGAGTT
>JAGQHH010000312.1 GCA_020431945.1 Cyanobacteria bacterium HKST-UBA02
TGCGATAGGGGATGCCGTCGCCGTCCACATCTTTGTATCTGGCGAAGCCGCCCAGGCGCTCCAGGTCTTCGGCATTGAGAACCTTGCCCCGGTCGAAGGGCTCTTTCGGATATTCGAAAGGCTCAGCCATCCAGTTGTTCATGGCCAGATCCAGATCGGTCAGTACAAAGACCGGAGTCTGGAGACGCTCTGCCATGTCGAAGGCCTTCACCGAGAACTCGTAGCATTCTTCCACCGAAGCAGGAAGCAGGATAGGATGCTTGGTGTCGCCATGGGAGAGGAAATAAGTGCTGATCAGGTCGCCCTGGGAAGTCCTGGTGGGCAGACCGGTGGAGGGACCGACCCTTTGCACGTCGAAGATGACGGTGGGGATCTCGGCGAAATAACCGTAACCGGTAAACTCGGACATGAGAGAGATTCCCGGTCCGGAAGTGGAGGTCATCGAGCGGGCACCGGCCCAGCCGGCTCCCAGAGCCATGCCTACTGCGGCAAGCTCGTCTTCGGCCTGGACCACGGCATAGGTGCGTCTGCCTTCCTCGTCGATACGGAACTCTTCCATATAATCGATAAGCTGCTCGCAGAGACTGGAAGAAGGAGTGATGGGATACCAGGCTACGAACGAGACGCCGGCGAACATGCAGCCGATGGCAGCGGCGCCGTTGCCGTCGATGATGATTTTGCCCTTGGTTTTATCCATGCGGCTGAGCTTGTAGGGGTCGTCTTTCTCGAGGTTCTCCTTGGCCCATTCCCGACCGATACGGGCGGCATTGACGTTCAGCTCGATGGCTTTCTCTTTGCCTTCGAACTGGCGGGCGATGGCGATCTCTATCTCTTCTTGCGCGACATCGAGAAGATGTCCCAGGACTCCGACATAGATGATATTGGTGAGGAGCTTGCGGAGCTTGATGTTCTCCGTCGCTTGATTGGCCAGCTCCGAGAATGGAATCTGATAATGCTTGACGTCATCTCTGATCTTGTCGAGATTGAGCTCTACAGGGCTGACACAGACAGCACCGGGGCTCAGCTCTTTGACGTCCTCAACCGCGGTTTGCGGGTTCATGGCCACCAGCACATGCACTTTCGGGGTGCGGGCCACATAGCCGTCCTTATTGACCCGGATGGTGAACCAGGTGGGAAGCCCCATGATATTGGACGGGAAGAGGTTCTTACCAGAAACCGGTATGCCCATCTGGAAGATGGCACGCATCAGAACAGTATTCGAAGACTGACTTCCGGAGCCGTTTACAGTGGCGACATGGATCTGGAAGTCGTTGACGATCTGTTCTTTTTTGCCGGTTTTCTCAGTGCTGTTAGCGGCTAGGGTTTTCACAGTTAGATTTCCATAGGTAGTGGTAGTCGAGGTCTTAAAGTTTATCAACTATCAAGGCTCAGACCAGCCCAAATACCGATTTCGATAAGCTTTGATGCGATCACAAAGCGATCATTGCTTGACATCATATGTCAGTGCAGGCTTGCTTATACAGTCGATTGATTCGATTTTATTCAGTTACAACTTCAATCAATTACCACTTCAACGAGGCGCGGCCCGCGTTTCTCGAAGAGCGTGGTCAGCTCCGTCTCGAGCTCCGAGAAGTTGTTGACCGTGCTGGATGGAATTCCGAAGGCGTCGGCCAGCTCGCTGATTTTGATGCTGGGCTCGGCGAATTCCCAGCGCGGCGGCTTCCGTGTGGGCGCCGAAGGCAGCACTTTGAGGCTGTCCTTGCCCTGGGTTTTGGCAATCACGAATTTGGAGTTGAGATCGTAGTGAGCGGCGGTCCAGAGGGCCTGGGGCAGACCGAGGAAGGACTCGTCACCGCAGATACAGATGACCGGAATATCGCTGCTGGCCCATTGCACTCCCAGAGCCGCTCCGGG
>JAGQHH010000313.1 GCA_020431945.1 Cyanobacteria bacterium HKST-UBA02
GGCGATAGAGATCGTTCAGGTCCGAGGTGGCGAAACGTCCCCCGTCGAGCTGCACCATGGGGCGCAGATCAGGCGGCGTCACCGGGAGATTGTCGAGAATCACCCAGGTCGGATCGGTGTGGGAGGAAAGCAGGGCTTCCACCAGACGCAGACGTTTGATCACCTTGGCTCTCTTTTGCTGGGAGCCGCCGGCGGTGGCGAGTTGCTCGCGAAGCTCGGTGGAGAGTTCGGAAAGACCGGGAAGCTCCAGGAGCCTGCCGCGATCTTCCATATTGTCCGGACGCTCGTAGTTCGGCCTGGCAAGCTCGTGCAAGAGGAGCTTGATTGCTTCGGCGCCGATACCGACATCGAACTGGAAGTTGGGATCGTCCAGGAGCTTCTCGTACTCTTCTTCGGTGAGAAGCTGGCACTTGTTGAGATCCGGGACGTTACCGGGGTTGGTGACGATATAGGCGTTGAAGTAGACGACCTGCTCGAGATCACGCAGAGGCAAATCGAGAAGCAAACCGATATAGCTCGGGATGCCTTTCAAGAACCAGATATGAGTGACCGGCGAAGCAAGGTCGATGTGACCCATGCGGTGACGGCGCACCTTCGAGTCGGTGACCTCGACGCCGCAACGCTCGCAAGTGATGCCTCTGTGACGCACACGTTTGTACTTGCCGCAATAGCATTCCCAGTCTTTGGAAGGTCCAAAGATCCGCTCGCAGAAGAGACCATCTTTCTCGGGCTTGAGGGTCCGGTAGTTGATGGTCTCGGGCTTGGTGACCTCGCCATGCGACCAGCTGAGAATCCGCTCCGGAGAAGCGATTCCAATCTTGATGTAGTCGAAACGGTCTATGCTAGTTGGCATGTTACCTGACAAACCTCCTGAAAGCGCTGACGAATAAATCGATTATTCGTCATCCTCTTCGTCTTCTTCTTCGAGTTCTTCTTCCTCGAATTCTTCATCGTCGTCACTGTCGTCGCTGTCATCACTGCTGTCATCGCTGTCGTCAGTGTCTTCGATCATCGACTCTTCTTCCTGCTCCTCTTCATACGAGTCTTCAGTCTCGAAATCTTCATTGGAGTCGGAATCGGAATCGCCGGCCTTTGCCGACTTGCCGTTGGCTTTTCCTTTCGGATGACCGATCAGCATGTCTTCATCGTCATCGCCTGCCGAAGCACGCTTGGGACGAGTCTCGAAACTATCGGCTGTGAGCGAGGCATCCGGTCCGCCGGTTTGCACCAGCCCCGATACCGCGCTCTCGGCAGCGGACATGCTCGAGCCGGATCCGCCCACAGGCGGGATCATGCTCGGAGGAGTAGCCGGCGGCGCTCCGGGGAGCCCGGCGCTGGCCAGACCCTCGGTGACATTGGCGAGCCCGGCTTGAGGAGCCATGGCAGCCTGAGGCACCTGGGCTTGTTGAGACAGCTGGGCGATCTCGGTGCTCATGCCCATCTCGATCGGGGTGAGACGTCTGAGACCACGGGGTCTGGCGTCTTCCACCTCGGTCATCAGATCGACCTCATGCTCCTGACCGTCGCGGGTGCGCTTGGCCACGGAGACATCGAGACCGATGGACTGAAGCTCGCGGACCAGAACCTTGAAGGACTCGGGAATACCCGGGCGTCTCAGGTTCTCGCCTTTGACGATGGACTCGTAAGCCTTGGAGCGGCCGTTGACGTCATCGGACTTGATGGTGAGCATCTCCTGCAGAGAGTAGGCAGCGCCGAAGGCTTCCAGAGCCCAGCACTCCATCTCTCC
>JAGQHH010000314.1 GCA_020431945.1 Cyanobacteria bacterium HKST-UBA02
GTCTCTTACGTCCTCCTGATCCACACCCTGGAGAAGAGCAAACCACCTGAAAGCCCTCTGGAGGAGGCAGCGAGACTGGCCGCCGGGGCCCTCACCGATGTGCACCTGCAACACTCGGGATTCGGCTTCGTCGGTCTTTGCGACACCTTGAAAGACGAGAACGCCTACGACCATGCAAGCAGACGAATCCGCTCGATCAATTCGGTGAAAGCCAACCTGAGGTCCTGTGCGATCCTTGCCGGTGATCTCGACCAGAAACCTCTCCTCGATCAAATCGAAAAGGACATTGTCGAGCTGGAAGGTCTCGAAGCGAGACTGGTAAGCACTATCTGGAAATCCGTAGAAGCCGACAGCAGCCGCACCGGCATACATTACCGGGTGGAAGAGCTGCTCA
The DNA here is from genome assembly GCA_020431945.1 of Cyanobacteria bacterium HKST-UBA02. The sequence continues at coordinate 395 of JAGQHH010000314.1, forward strand.
AGCGCAAGCTCTCCAGGCAGGGTCGCCTGCAAGAGGTGAAGATCGTGCTCGGCCGCTACGGAAAGACCTCGGGAGGTCCGACTCTGGTAACAGCGCCAGCAAGAGAGAAAGGCGAAGCCTTCGTGCAGAACGGGTTTTACCGGGAGAATGTCGACATACCGACCCTGAGAGGGCACCATTTGCAGTTCCATCGACTGGGCACCGAAATTGACATCATCGAGCCCCGCAACTTTCGAAACATCGCCAATCAGATGGAACCATCGGCGGTGATGATCGAAGCGACCCTCGAGTCGAACGCCGGCAGCGGTGCCACCAAGCGCTTCGTGCTGCGTGCCTGCGCCTCGATAGGCGCGCCCCAGCCGCCGCCGGTCTCCACCTGCCTGGCCATGCGTTTTCCTCACGGACTCCCGAGACAGTTCGGCTCCACCAGAGACTTTCTGGATGATTCGATCTGGCTCGGGGAAGGACGCTGGCTCACCGCCGAGCATGGCTCGGTCCCCGGCAACGGCGAGCTGGAAGAGAGCCACCGCCTGGATGACATGCTGCCCAGCCAGGCCCTGGCAGTCGGAATCTATCACTGGCTCCGGGGCATCAGCACCCCGGTGGATCCGGACAAAGCCCTGGATTTTCTATCGACTAAATTCGAGATGGATCGTCTCGAGAAAAGCGGTCGGGGTCTCGACACGAACAGCTGTCTGGTAAAAGACACCGGAGCCAGGGAAAGAGCACTCTCCCGCGGCTTCGAAGCAGGAAGCTCGGGGCAGAAGGCTCTCAAGCAGGTTTTCGAGTACCAGGGAACCCTCACCGAGTATCCGGCCTCCGCCTTCCCCATCGCTGTCAGCGCCCAGGGAGAGGCACGGATCGCCGGTAGAAGCCGCTATGACGCCGGCCTGATCGCCGACTATCAAGACGCTCTCTATAACACGAATCTCGCCGCCCTCGACACCATGGCCACAACCAGAGCCTTTATACGCCGGGCTGATGTCGAGATCAGCCTGATTGCCCGGCGCGCCGACTCCGAGAAGAACAGGCTCGCCTCTATCGAACGCCACCATATGGAAGGCAAAACAGCAGAGCAAGCCCGCCGCCGCCTGGCCACGATGATCGCCGTAGACACTACTCGCAAGGAGCTGCTCACCGCCGCCCGGAGCCGGGCGCGCACCGCCGGGCAGAATGCTTTCCGGGCCGCCTCCCGGTCTTACGAGCTCGCCGCCTCCACCTTCAGCCTCTGCCGGAACGGCCTGCACCGGATCATCTCCCCTTACCCGGCATTCCTTCTCGGTCGGGACCAGGTCTTCGTCCCGATCTACCAGCCTCTTGCCGAGGCTCAGCTCCTTGCCGACACTCCGGAGAGAGCTTCTCCCTGGCTGCAGAACGGGCTGAGCATAAGCAAATCGATCAGGCAGGCATTCGCCCGCCCCGGCAAGGTCCGGACCGGTTCCGGGCCCCTGGACATGGTCCTGGCGGAGCATGGTGGAAACGACCTCATCAAACCTGCCACCATCATTCTGGACGCCCTGGATTTCGAGTCAGGAGTGGCGCCATCGACCCATATAGCGACACTCTACCCCTTCGCCAACCAGCCGGTTCCGGAAGCTCAGGGATTCTTCTATGACAAGCGGGCTCTCTCCACCGGCCAAGATCCGAAAGTAGTCTGGTCGGTGGTCATGAGAGATTGCCAGGCCCGCCAGGACGGCAGTCAGCCGGGTCGGACCCTGGTCGGAAGCGACTGGCACTGGTGCGACAAGTTCAGCCCGCCCATCGGATCATGCCCGGAGCTGGCAGTGGAATTCCAGCTCCGCCGACCCCTTCCGGAGCCACGCGGTCTGCCTTTCGATACTTTCATAAGGGACCCGGTCTATAAGAGACAGACACCGCTCATACCACCGCTACCGGCGCAGATGATGTAGACAGCACCAGAAACGGTATCAAGAGCAAAAAGCGCGCGCACCGCAGTGCGCGCGCTCTCAGGGCTTTCAGCCAGCGCCTAGTTTTGAGAAGCGCTGTCAGCTTCGGCTTTCGCTTTCTTCTTGGAGCGTTTTTTTCCGCCTTCGCTTTCTTCGCCAATCTCGGTCTCGTCGATGATCTCGGCAGAAGCGCAGCAAGGGGGCTCGATATTGAGATGTTGCTCAATATTCTCGATGCGCTCGATGAGAGTCTCGTACTCGCGACGCGAGATGAATCCGAGGTCCTTGGCAGCGCCCTGAACGCGGACGGTGACTTTCTCGGTCTTCTTGGAAGCTTCATCCTGCAGACCTTTGATGAACGATTGGGCATTGTCGGCTTTGACTTTGCCTTCTTTCTCGAGGTCTTCGATGAGATCCTGACCGACCTTGACGATGTCTTGCATGGCATCTTCGAGGGCCATCTTGACGCGCTCGAAATTGGACGTAGCGCCGACGCTGGTCAGCACTGCTTTTTTGATGAGAGTAGTTCTTTCGCTCATGGTATTTCTCCAGTTGATCTACCGAATATATTTGCACATAGCCGCCGAATCGCCTCAGGATATCAAGGTAATCATAAAGATTCATCCGATTTCAAAGTAATTTGAAGTGAAAATGCCCCTGTCAAGCCGCTGAAAGTTTAGAGCCGGCCCGGTAAAATGCTAATTTGCTCAGCGCCTTCCCCACACCGATCCAATGGAGGTGTTCTCTTGACAGCAGGTGTTCCAGCCAGATCAACAGCGGGTTTCCAACGTCACACCCGAGCCACCCGTCTCTTTGCTTCTCTCTTCCTGCTCACCATCTTCACCCTCAGTCAGGCGCTAGCCATGCCGGTGCTTGCTCAGGCCGACCAGTCAGCGCGTCCGACCCTGGTGATCATGATGGTGGCCGATCAGTTCTCATATAACTTTCTGACTCGCTACCAAGATAAGCTCACCAGCGGCGGGCTTCGTTATCTGGTGGAGCGAGGAGCAGAGTTCTCGAACTGCCGACTGGAGTGTGCGGTATCCGATGCTTCGGTAGGTCATTCGGTGATCGCCACCGGCGCCAATCCGTGGCATACCGGCGTGATCGCCAACAAATGGTACGACAGGCGCAGCCGCTCCGAAGTCGGTCCCACCGAGGACAAGAATGCCTCCATGGTGGGAGCCAACGGTCCGGCAGGCAGCGTCAAGCTGATGGCCGGCACGACCATCGGCGACCAGCTCAAACTGGCCACCAATGGACGCTCCAAGGTCTTCAGCATGGCCGTGAGCGAGCCAGCCAGCCTCCTCCTGGCCGGACGCCTGGCCAGCAATGCTTTCTGGTTCGACACCCGGAGCGGCAATATGGTCTCCTCATCCCGTTACGGGACGACCCAGCCCGCCTGGGTCAAAGCCTTCAACGATCAGCATCCCGCCGACCGGTATATCGGCAAGCCCTGGCAGCGTCTCATGGCCGAGACCGAGTATGCAGCCTCCACCAGAGACGATTACCCCCGGGAACGCCCCCTGGAGAACGACGGGCGTGCTTTCCCCCACGTTATCAACCGGGGCAGCGGCGCTCAGGGCCAGGATTATTACGGCTCCTTCGCCATGACTCCCATGGCCAATCAACTCGTCTTCGATTTTGCCCGTGACGCTGTGGACAAAGAGCATCTGGGCACCCACACCACCCCGGATCTCCTGATTCTCGGTCTTTCCGCCGGTGAACAACTGACCCAGTATTTCGGTCCTTATTCCCAGGAAGTCGAAGATCTGGTGCTGCGCGTGGATCGCAGCATGGAAAGCTTTTTCCAGTTTCTCGACGAAAAGGTCGGACTCGATAAGTGCCTGCTTGTCTTCACCGCCAGCCACGGTGGTCCCGCCATTCCGGAATTCCTCTCCGAGCGGGGTCTCGACGCCGGTCGCATCGATCCGGCTGTGTTCACCCAGTTTCTCGATGCCAAGCTCGATAGCCGGGTGGGAGAAGAAAACTGGATCGAGTCTTTCAGTCCACCCAATCTCTATCTCAACCTGGATGCCATCGACAACCAGAAACTCAGGCAACCTGACGTGGAGACCCTGGTCAAGCAGCTCGCCCAGTCTGTACCGGGAGTCGGAGAAATAGTCACGGCCTACCAGCTCTTCACAAACCAGATCCCCAACGGACCTTTCGTGAACGCTGTCAGAAAGAGCTATGACTTCGGGCGCTCCGGAGAGCTTTTCGTGATTCCGAAATCCGGCTGGGTATTCACCAGCCAGACATCGGGCACCAGCTACGGCTCGCCCTACACCTACGACACCCAGGTGCCTCTGATATTCTGCGGGCCCGGCGTCGCTCACGGGAATTTCATCGACCGGGTCTCCCCTTGCGACATTGCCGCCACCGTGGCAGCAATTCTCGGAGTCGAGATGCCGTCGCTCTGCGAGGGTCAGGGGCTGAACAGGCTCATGCTCCAGGAAGCCGGTCCTCCTCGCCCGAGGATGAAATCGGCACCGGCAGCGGTGCCGCAGCCGGACCAGAATCGTAAACGCTGATCAAAAGAGGTAAAGGCCATGGCCGCCAAAGACACTCTCGTCCTGGTGGACGGAAGCTCCCTGGCTTTCCGTTCGTTCTACGCCCTGCTCACCACGGGGATGCGCACCAAGACCGGGGTCCCCACCTGGGCAATCATGGGCTTTTTCAACTCGCTCTTCGACCTTGTCGACCGGCAGAAACCCACCATGATCGCCGTCTGCTTCGATACGGCCAAGCCGACATTCAGGCATGAAGAGTACGACCAGTACAAGGCGAACCGCCTGGAGATGCCCGACGACCTGGCGGTGCAGTGGCCCCTGATCAAAGAAGGCGTGCAGGTGCTCGGGATTCCGGTTCTGGAGCTGGATGGTTACGAGGCCGACGATGTTATCGGCACCGTGGCCAAGAAGGCAGCCAGACAGGAGCGCCAGGTAGTTATCCTGACCGGAGACCAGGACATATTCCAGCTCATCGAGGCTGGGGACACCCATATCAAAGTGCTCATGCCCGGCAAGACCGGTCTCAAGAATTACGGGCGCGAAGAGGTTTTCGAGAAGCTCGGCGTCTGGCCGGAGCAGATAATCGACTACAAGGCCCTTTGCGGAGACACATCGGACAATATACCGGGCATCCGGGGTATCGGTCCCAAGACCGCCTCCAAGCTCCTTGCCGAATACGAGACAGTGGACGGCATCTATGCCAACCTCGACAAGATCACCTCCAAGTCGGTGAAAAGCAAGCTCGAGGAAGGCCGGGAGAATGCCTACAAGAGCCGCAGGCTTGCCACCATCGAGATCAATGCGCCCATCGAATTCAGCTTCGATGACTGCCGGCTATCGCTGCCGCAAGTGGAGCCGGTAGGCAAATTCTTCAAGTCCCTCCAGTTCAAGACCCTGGTGACCAGGCTTCCCAAGGCGCTGGCAAGGCTCTCCGGCAACGAGGCCGACACGGCCCTGGAAGAATCGCTCATGGAAGAGCTTGCGAAAGTGAAGGTCGAACCAGCCGCAAACGGCAACGGTCGCCCGGCAGCAGTGGTCGCCGCGACAGCGGCAGCGGCATACCCGGGCGCCACCGCATTCGATGCTCCTACCACCGCCCGGTTCGAAGGACAGCCGGAGCCGATGCTGGTCACCAGCGAAAAGCTTCTCGAGGAGCTCCTCGAAGAAATCGGCAAAGCGCCTTTCCTCTCGGTCGATCTCGAGACCACCGGCGTGGAATCGCTCGACACGGAGATAGTCGGCTGGGCCCTGGCCTGGGGCGGCGGCATCAAGAAAGAAGATGGAAGAGTCGAAGCCAGCAAAGAGCCTGACCCGATCAAGACTGCTTATATACCGGTCAGGCACAATATCATCTCCCACATCCCTCAGCTCGATCCCGATCTGGTGGCAACGGCCCTCAAGCCTGTCCTGGAGAACGAGTCCATAGGCAAAATCGCCCAGAACGCCAAGTTCGAGGCCAATGTCCTTTCGCTCTATGGCATCGATCTCAAGCCTGTCGCTTTCGACCCCATGCTGGCCAGCTATATCGTCAACCCGGACAGCAAGCATGGTCTCAAGGATCAATCCGAGCGGCTCTTGGCATATTCGATGGTGCGGATAACCGAAATCATCGGCAAAGGCAGGAGCCAGATCACCATGGACCGCGCCCCTATCGAAAAGGTCGCGCCCTATGCCGCCGACGATGCCCGTATCGCCCTGGCCCTCACAGACCTCTATGCCGGGCGCCTGGACAGCGATCAGTCCTCCCTGCTCTACGACATGGAATTGCCTACCGAAAGAGTCCTGGCCAAGATGGAGCAGGCAGGGGTGAAGCTCGATCTGGACTACCTGAGCCAGTTCAGTAAAGAGCTGAGCGAGGAGATCGCCAAGGTCGAAAACGAGATTTTCGAGATCGCCGGCTACACGTTCAACATAAACTCCACCCAGCAACTGCAGCGACTGCTCTTCACCGAGCTGGGGCTGGAGACCAAGTCCCGCACCAAGACAGGCTTCAGCACTGACGCCTCGGTGCTCGAGGCCCTGGCTGGAAACCATCCGGTAATCAACAAGATCCTCGACTACCGGCAGCTCAGCAAACTGCTCTCGACCTATGTAGACGCGCTTCCCAAACAGGTATCGTCCAGGGACAACCGCCTTCACGGCGAGTTCAACCAGACCGCCACCAGCACCGGGCGGCTTTCCAGCTCGAACCCGAACCTCCAGAACATTCCCATCCGCACCGAGATCGGCCGCCGGATAAGACGAGCTTTCGTGCCTGCCGACCAGAATTCTAGCCTGATATCAGCCGACTACTCGCAGATCGAGTTGCG
>JAGQHH010000315.1 GCA_020431945.1 Cyanobacteria bacterium HKST-UBA02
AGAGGGTATAAAATCGAGGTATGGGTTCAACAATGGGCTCTTAGGGAATATATATAAACAAGACTGATCGGTCTAGTTGACTCTCCTGTCCACCCCTTTCACATTGCTTCCTTATATAGCGAAACGAGCCTATGACCAGCTCCAGAAACAAGCCCCTTATGAAGCTTTCAGCCCTCAGCCCGGACAATGCCGGGGGCATCGATCCTCTGGGCCCGGGGGTGGACAAGCGCCAGCTCATTCTCAAGGGAGCCCTGGAGGTCTTTCTCGAGGGAGGCTATGCCGGGACGAGCATGGATACGGTCGCCAAACGTGCCGGTGTGGCCAAGCAAACCATCTATTCTCATTTCAAGGACAAAGAATCTCTTTTCAAGAGCTTGATAGATCAGATCACCTTCGACTTCTCCAGCTCGTCGGTGCAAGAGGAGCTCTTCGCCCTGGATGCCAGAGCCTTTCTGCCTCGTTTCGCTACAATGTTCCTGGGGCGTATGGACAACTGGCAGTACATCGCTTTCATGCGCTTGCTCATCGGTGAATCGGCTCGCTTTCCGGAGCTGGCTCACGCCTATGTGGAGCGGGTCGCCAAACCCGGGCTTGCGGTCATGACCGAATATTTCCGCAATAGCCCGGAGCTCAGTTTCCCCGACCCGGAGGCTGCGGCACGAGTATATATGGGGTCCATGGTCTCTCTGATCCTCACCCAGGAGGTCTTGCACGGCAAACGATTCCTGGATATGTCCCGGGAAAGATATGCCAGCACCCTGGTGGATATAATGCTTTATTCGAGCGAGAAGTTTGCCGAGCAGGCCGGCGGGACGCCGAGCTGATCATTCATTCTCGGCAGAGAATACTGGTGTTTAGCTCAATTCTTCGGGTCTTTCAATGGGTCTTACCGATCAAGAATATGCCGAGCGATTTCAAGAGTATTTGCTGGTCAGCCGGGCGCCGCAGGTAACTCTGGAATTCCTCACGACCAGCCTGACGGCGCTGCTCCCTGCCGAGCCGCCGGTGCGCCTTTTGAGCGTAGGCGCCGGTACCGGCTCTCTGGATTTCGCCTGGATGGCGACCTTCGCAGGAGCGGGTCTTAACGATTTCGACTATCATCTTATCGAGCCTAACAGGGGCTTTTTCGAGCAAATCGAGGCGAAGAAGGCTGAGTGTGCCGATTCTCTTGCTGCGAGAATCCATACCGATTGCAGCACACTCTCGGAAGCTGCCCTCGATGGCGAGTTCGACTTTATCCTTATGTCCCATGTATTTTATTACCTGGAAGACAGGCTAGCATCGCTCGAGAAAGTGGTATCGAGATTGACACCGAAGGGCCGGATCGCCATTACTCTTTATTCGCCTTCCGGGATCTACCAGATTCACAAGAAGTTCTTGAGGAGATTCACCGGCGACGACTACAAGGCATTTTCATGTGAAGATCTGATTGAGCTCGTGGAGTCGCTCCGGTTGCCGTATCGTTGTGTCTTGTTGCGGTCAAGCGTCGATGTCACCGAATGTCTCTTGCCCGAATCTGCGTCAGGGCAGCGGGTCCTGGAATTTTTCGTCGAGTCGCGCCTGGCTCATGCAGAATCGGAGGAGGTTCGGAATTTCGTCCGGGACCTCTGCTACGTGTCGGTGGGTAGGAGCTATCTTTTTCACCCGGTGGGTGTTGTGATCGTGGGGGGCTGAAGCAATGGAACGGAGCGAAGTCAATTTCTGCATGCGATGTTTGACACCCCTCGATGACAGCACTCGAAGAGCCTGTTTCAAGTGCGACAGGGTAACCTGCTCCGGCCGTTCATGTGGAATCTGGGTGGTTCTGAATCGGATCTGGTCATGTCAGGTATGTGTCGAAGAAGAGATCGACGCAGTCATCGATCAGCACGAAAACAAGCTGGAGCCGAAGGACGAATACTGAGCCTGGTCTGATCGCTGTTTTGAAAGATTCGTGCAAGCTTTGTTTGTGCCTGGGGCTGCGATCTCATACACTATGCGATGCGCTAGCAAAGGAGATTTATGACTATGATCGCAGGCTCTCAAGCAACAACACCGAAATTACGCAGGCAGGTCGCTTTCATGAGTGGAGCTCTCGTAGCCATGAGCTTCCTTGCGATTCCGGCTGCAAGCCCGGCCGAGTCGAGTTCGAGAGACAGCTCGGATATTCGAACGAGAGAAGTCCGGACGAGAGATAGCCAGATTAGAGATAGCCGGACGAGAGATAGCCGGACGAGAGATAGCCAGACGAGAGATAGCCAGACAGATTCGCGCAGCCGCTACACGGACAGAGATAACTACAGGCGCGAACCCAGTCGGACAGACAGCACCAGGCGAAGCACCGGGTCCGATGACAGGGCCAGCCAGAGAACAAGTAAAGACCGGTACGGCACCACCACCAGGCGAGATTCTTCGCGAGACAGCCGGGATAGCATGAATTCGAGCCGACGGGGAGAAACCCGGGGCACACCATACGATGGTGGCACACGCAGGGTACCGGACACCGGAGCCGGTGCTCAATCTTCCGGAGGCACTGCATCTGGTGACGAGCTCCGTGACCTGCGTGAAGCTGTGAACGAGTTGAGAGCGGAAGTCGCGAGCCTCAAGCACAAGTTGGGAATGGATGAGATTAATCCTACGAAGCACATCACCGAGAAGGTTCGCCAGAACAAGCAGGATCTGGATGTTGTAAGAGGAGTGGCCTACTCCAATGCGGACAAGGTCACTGACCATGCACAGCGCCTGACAGTGGTGGAGGCTCAGATCAACGGACCATTCAAAGCCATGGAGCAGTCATTTGCCCAGGTCGTTAACGCCGTGAACAAAATGCCCGGTGTCAATATTCAGTACTAGAGTCAGCGCAGGGATTCGAGGATCTTGCCGAAATAGAGCTCCGGTATGCTCATGTGCGGACCTCTGCCGTGGAGGGTGGCGGTGCTGTGCTTGAATACCAGAGAGTGATCTTTGAATGTCTGGCTGCCCGGCGTACTTTTCGGGTGATTGTAGTCTCGAAGCGAATCATCGGGTAAGCCGGAATTCTTGAGCATGCGGCTCACACGATTGGAGAGGGCTTCGGTCGCCGCTCTTCTATCCTCGCCGATGCTGTAAAAACGCTTGTTTCCCCGGCTGATGTCTCCTATGTTTTCACGAATCCAGCCGTCGTAGACACGAGGGCTGTACTGCGAGTCGAGGTCGACTACGGTGCGCACCTTGCCTCCGAGATCGTTATTGTACAGCTCGCTCCTGGCTGCATTGTAGCCGGCGGAGTGCGAGAAGATATCGATATTGGCGATATCGCCCACGGTTCTTCCTTTCAACTCGGGGGTCTTGTCGAAGATCTCCTGGATCATATTGCGGAAGCGATTCTGATCGCCGAAACGTCCCTGGGCACCGCTGGCCGCTGAGGGATTGACCTGCCATTCGGGCAGGACCAGTATAGTATTGGGCGGCGCGTTGGCCATGAGCTTGTCGAGATTGTTGTATGGAATCGATGATCCGGCGGTGCTGTAAAAGCCATGGTTGTAGACCACCATGTTGAATGGCTTGGACGCGTCGAAGTTGGGCGGTATCCGCAATACCGCATCCGGTGTACCGCCATGGTCCGCCGATCGGTTTTTCAGCTGATGAAACTCCTGGATACGAGCGGGAGTTTCCCTTACAGCAGAGGTCTTTTCGGCAGGAGCATCATTGTGTTTAAGAGACTGGGAGTCGGAGCGCGGTTTCAGACCGGGGAACTCGTCGGAGGGCAGAATCTTCAGCTCGCCGGAAGGGGGTGATTTGTCTTTGCGCGGCTCGGTTCCTTTTATGGGCTCGTCTATGTCCGGAATGTAGAAGTCGTCATGAGCTTTGTTGCCCGAATGTCCTCCTTCAGTCAGTTTCAGGTCGCCGTGACCCTGCGGTTTGGACGCGTCCTCATTGAGAGTCTGCCCGGCCAGGCGGTTTTCCGGTCGCATCGAATCCCAGACGCGCCGGCTGAGGGTCTCCATATCCCGGGCCGGGCCGATGGGACCGGAACGCAAAGTGTCGCTCCCGCCATGGACGGGAAGTTCGGTCGTTTTGCTCATTTGTCTTCCTTTGATTTAGTAAGGAATAAACAGTAGCCTCGAATGACTTTTGGTAAGTCAATACGCGAGGCAATGGCCAGCGAGGCTGGCCGGTTGTGTGTGTATAGATGGGTCCCAAAAAGGCTAACTCATCAACGTGACGGCTGCGTTACAGGGCAGGCGGTGGTATCATTCTCAGTGTTGATCTTGAAAAATATCAAATGGTGTGAAGCGAATGACCATACCGGTTTCGATAAGGTGCCTGGCTCCGGTTATAGTGGCTCTAGTCTGGTTGACCTTCCCGGTTGCTTCAGCCCAGAACAGCCCCTGGTCCCAGAATCATCAGGCTGGATTGGAGGCGCGTCAGAGGGGTGATTACAGGAAGGCGGAAGAGCTTTTGCGCACGGCTCTGGACCAGTCTAGAGATCGTCCGGCGGCCGATCAATTGCAGAGCCTGAATAGCCTGTCCGTGGTGCTCACCGAGCTCGGCAGACCGGCTGAGGCGGAGCCCCTGTTAAGACGCGTTCTGGTGATTCAAGAGCAACTGTTGCCTGCCGACAGTCTCGAGACCGCCCGTACCCTGAGTAATCTTTCTGAGTGTTTGAGACAGCAGGGGAAGCTTGACGAGGCGGAGAAGCTTATTCGAAGAAGCCTTCCGATTGTCGAGAAACAACTGGGAAGCGATGACCTGGCAGCTTCCGTGGTGCTCAACAACCTCTCCATGATTCTCCTCGACCAGTGTCGTTATGACGAAGCCGAGGACATGATGAAGCGCAGCCTTGCCATACGTCAGACCAGACTGGGAGCGGAGGACAAAGCCGTAGCCACGGTGCTCAACAATCTCGCTACCCTCAACTACCGTCAGGGAAAATACAGCGAAGCCGAGTCATTGTTCCGGCGTGCCCTGGCTATCTGGGAGAAGACCCCGGGCAAAGACCACCCGGATTATGCTCTGGGACTGAGCAATCTGGCGGCGGTTCTGCGCGACCAGGGCAATCTGGAGCAGGGAGAGAAGCTCTACAGGCAGGCTCTCGCTATCCAGGAAGTGACTCTGGGAGCGGAGAGTACCCAGGTTGCCACCACCCTGAGCAATATCGCCACGCTATTGGCCGGCAAGGGGGCGGACAATTTCAAAGAGGCGGAGAGTCTCTTCCAGCGCTCCGTCAACATCTGGCAGGCTGCTCTTGATAAAGGGATGGTCGAAGAGGGCGCTTCCCTCCTCCTGACTCTGCACAATATGGCGGAGCTATATCTGGATGAGAGAAAATACGATCAGGCTGAAACAGTTTGCAGACAATGCGTCGCTTTGAGCGAGAAGATCTATGGCTCTAAAGACGCGAGGGTGGCCACCGAATTGCTTCTTCTGTCACGAATCGCGGCGGCACAGGGGAACAGAGCCGAGAAGGATGCCACCAGCAAGCGCGTCGGGGAAATCACCTCGGGCCTTCCCGGCCATGTCAAGCCTCCCGAAAGCTCCGGCGATGCCACCACGGGCGTTTCACCTGAACTTTCGGAATCCGGCAGTGCCTTGAGCCCGAGCCGCCCGGTCAAGGACAAATGGGCCCTGGTAATTGGAATAAGCAACTTCAAAGATCCGTCCCTGAATCTCAAGTATTCGGCCAAGGATGCCATCGATTTCAAGAATTATCTCGTCTCGAAAGGGCATTTCAAGCCGGATCACGTCAAATTGCTCACCGATAAAGCCGCCACCAGAGAGAACATCGTGAGCACGCTGGGCGAGCGCTGGCTGACGAGAGTCGCTAACCGAGACGACCTGGTGGTGGTCTATGTCTCGAGCCACGGCAGCTCAGCCAAGCGCGATGTAGCCGGGGTCAATATGCTGGTCGCCTATGACACCAATATCGACAATCAGCTTGCCACGGGCATTCCCATGGAGTGGCTCTCGCAGATTATCAAAGATCAAGTGCATTGCGATCGGGTGGTGCTCATATTGGATGTCTGCCACAGCGGTGCTGCGAAAACGGCAAGCAAGGGACTGACCCGGCGCTTCGACTTCAATCTCAACGATGTCGGGGCAGGCAGCGGTCAGATCATTCTTTGCTCGAGCCAATCTGATCAGGTCTCCTGGGAATCGTCCAAGTATCCCAATAGCGTTTTCACCCGACGCCTGATTGAAGGACTGGAGCGCAACGGAAATGCCACCAGGCTCTCCGAGGCATTCTCTTATTTGAAAGAGCATGTCGAGGAGGAGGTGCTCAGAGATCGTGCCGTGGTGCAGACGCCGGTTTTGAAGAGGAAATGGAGCGGCTATGACGTGATCCTCTCGGTTCCGCCCACAAGTCCGCGACCAGGTCTCTAGTATGCCTGGTAGATTCCTTTCTCGTTTTTGTCGAAGAGCACGAGGTTGGGATTGGTGGCGGTGGGATCGCCGCCGCTCGCGTCGGTGATGCCCAGTCGTACACGCATGGAGCTGTTTTTATCGAGGACGTTGAGAGCCGGGCCGCCGGTGGCGGAGACCACGCAGGCTGCTGCCGGGTTCATGTCCTTATCCAGTACATTGAAAGACAGATCGCTTTTGTCGGTGATCGATATGGCCGCTCGCAGGCTGCCCTGACTGTCCGGAAAGCCGATGACCGGGCGGGAGTCGGCGCCCACAGCTACCATCAGGCCGGGCTTGCCTTCCGGAGTGGTGATCGCCAGCCCGGCGGAGCCGTCGGGCTTCGCCGATAGCTTGGCGCGCACATTGCCCTTTGCATCCACGACCTGGAAAGTCCTGGCGGAAACAACCTCCGGTATCGCATCGCTTGCCCGCGCCGGTTGTCCGAAAAGGACCTGATTGGCTGCGCCGCCAATTACGATTCCGGTCGTCAGGCATGATACGGACCAGATCCACAGTTGCATGTCTTTTTTGAGCATCTCATCGACCTCTTTTGATAAAGCGGTATTGCCGGTCTCGATTATCGCAAGTTACGGGCAGGAGCGGCGCTGGTTACCGTTTCTTGCCCATGCTTCTATCGTACTTATAGTATTGGAACGTTGCGGCGGAATGTGATTATCGTGTAACCGCCACGCGATGATCACATTGGCTTGTTACGTTAATAGCGCGGAGTGCGTCAAGACCGCTCCCGGCATCAATAGGGCTCCCTGGAAGGCAGTCTGACCAAGCAATCCGAGCGAGAGAAATCTGAAGGCGGTGGATATGAAGAGTTTAGCAATAGCAGCATGTGTAATGTTCTTAATGTGCCTGAGCACAGGCAGCGCGCAGGCCTGGAACTATGGCGGCGGAGGTGGCTACTATGGCTCGCCATTCGGCATGGGTGGTATGGGCTACGGTCGATACGGCTACGGCAACGGTCTTGTGCGCAGCCTGACGCGTGGTTTGAATGGCTACGGCTACGGTGGCGGCTATGGTCGCTATCGTGGTGGCGGCTACAACGGATGGGGCCGGTATAACCGTGGACGGTGCCACAAGCATAATCGCGGACGCCATTACGGCTGGTATCATTGATAGACATCCCCTGGGGATTTCTCCGCCTGACCTGATGGGCGCGAAGATTTCGCCGTCTGATCCCTTCCGGCGTTGTCGACTATGAGCTAAAATCATTCTTTGTAAGCTATGAGCTTCGATCGAGGATTGAATTGATGGCTCTTCTGGGTAACGCGCGGCCTCACAGCAAGGCCATCTCGCTGGATGATGGCGTTTTGCGGACCAATGGCGGCCTTGTCAGTATGAAGGCGCCGCCTGGCTGGACCGCCAGCATGACGATCAGGAAAATTTATCCAGGTGCTCCGCAGGAGACCTTTTTCTTTTTGAGCAAAGGCGGGGGCTCAAAAACCTCCATCGGATTGTTTTTTTCCGGAATCTATTTCGACGAGGTGGACGGAAGGCTCCAGAAAGAAGAGCTTTTCGACAGTGATATCGATCTGGTGGCTGGATCCGCCGAGGCGACGAAGCTCATAGGAGGTGACGGCATGCTTGCAGAGGTCAGCTGGATGGGGAAATATCTACTCAGTGTCGACCATGCGGTCCAGTCCTACGAGAAGTATTGCCGGGCTATAAAGTCGACCACCTTCAAAGGTCTGAAGTCGGTGATCTTCGAATTCGAGAATGTGGATCTGGGCCGCAAGACGATTGAGTATTGCATCGATGTTCTCGGCAATGGTCGGATCCTCTATTCGCTCTTTTACACCTCGTCGAGGGAGTTTTATGCAGAGAATCTGGATACTGCCGTCAGTGCGCTCGAGACCAGCGTCTGGACCACGGAGTTCGATCCTTCTCTAGAGCTAAATGTGGTTTCTTGATTCTGACTGTTCCGATCGGCTGAATGGGCAGATCGCTGGCTTCCACGAAACTTTCACAAGCAGTTTGATATACATGATGGTGAAGCGCCTTTGCCCCTCCTTTTTTCGAATCAGAGCCAAAGCAGGATCCCTTAATCGAGGGGTACTCATAGCCTGACTTCGCCGGTAAGTATCCGGTCTCAATTGCATTTGTTAGTTGCGGATTTGTCTTAACGAGAAGTCGTCCGTCAGTCGCTGGTGACAGTACTGATGGTGGCGGACTGTTGTCATTCGCCCTGAGCAGTTGCGATCGGATAATCAAGATCACCGAACACTGCAAAGTAAGGAGGACGAGTATGTCAGTTTGTCGTTTGAATCACGAGTTGGATCTGGAGCATAGCAGCAAAGCCGAGGCCATCGATAAGACTGTTGCCGGAGGTGATGCAAAAGCTCTCCAGTCATTGATTGATGAGGTGAATTCCTCCCGCCTGACCGACCGCCTGAATTGTAAGAACGTAACTACCCTGTACGGGCAACTCGACCCGGAGGCAAAACAGGCTGTTAACGTAGTTATCGATAATCCGGAAGATAGAACATCCAGAGCGTTCCTGGAGATGAATAATTTGTGGGCGAAGGAGCACATAGAGAACACTAATAGAAAGGGCTCGCCATGACTACAGGGGAGAGGGACTGCCTGAACAACAAATCTCCACCAGAATGCTGGTGTCTCACTGGTACTATTAGTGGAATATATACCAGGGAGAAGCGGGCTGTCGGAGTGTAGTGGTGAAAGAGTCTATTTGCCAAATTTGTCTTCGACCCCGGACCTTAGCCGCAAGCGGTAGCCTGACTCAGTGGCTGTCTTCCTGCACCTGTGCTTCGAATCTGGCAGAGACCGTTCAAACGCGGTCAGTCCATTTGTGTGGAACCTGCGGAAAGCGGATCGGAGAGGGGCGACCAGGCTCATTTACCCAGTATATCTTCTATTACGACTGTTGCCGATGCGAGTTTCCTGCGTCAGACGTTGATCCAGAGCCAAAGGTCGGCGAGGAATCGAAGTCTGTCCCTCCGCTGGAAGAAGAAGCTATGGAGATTCCGGACAGCTCCTTTCCGCTGGAGCGTTATATTCCGCTTTCTGTCCTGGGAAAGGGGAATGCCGGTACTGTCTATCTGGCTATGGATAGGCTCCTCGAGAAGAGAGTAGCCGTCAAGGTCATTCGCCTTTTGAGTGCTGATCAGATTGTCGCGTTTCAACAGGAAGCAATTGCGACGAGTAAATTAAGGCATTCGAACATCGTGGAAGTACTCGATCTGGGTTTGGTCGATGATTCGGTGCCGTATATGGTGTTAGAGTTGGTTGCCGGTCAATCGATTGCGGCGATCTTGAATGCAAGAGGTCGCCTTCCCTGGCAGCTTGTCTTGCAAATGGCTGAGCAGTTGTGCGACGCTCTTTCTTATGCTCACGAGCAGGGCGTCTACCACCGGGATATTCAGCCTGACAACGTTATCGTTTCTGAGTCATCCGACGGTATGCCCAGTGTTCGGCTTATCGATTTTGGAATTGCCAGAATCGTTCAAGAGATTACTACCGCTCTTGATCCCGCCGATGGTGAGCTGGCAGGTGTCCCTCTATATATGAGTCCGGAGCCGGGACTCGGTTTGCCGTATGATGCTCGATCCGAGATCTATTCGCTCGGATGTGTAATGTACCATTGTCTCTGCGGTCGCCCCCCGTTAGAGGGGGCTTCGGCTCTGGAAACCCTCAAGCTTCATGCGACGGCGATGCCGCCTTCGCTTGTCGAATTTGCCATTGAGTCTTCCGAGCTGAGCGCAGTGCCCGTTTCGATGGAAGCGATTGTGATGAAGTGTCTCGCTAAGAATCCCGATGAGAGATACCAGTCGATGAGAGAGCTTTCTGAAGCGCTCGGGCAAATCGATCTCGGCAATTCCAGCGTTGAAGAAAGTGCACCATCGGTAGTCTTGCCTGTAAGAAAGTCGGCTAGCCTCACTGCTGTTCTTGCAGTTCTTGCCGGCTTTCTTGTTGTAGCCTGTGTCGCCGGCTTGAGCAAACAATTTCTCAAAAGAGAATCAAAGCCTGATCCCCTTGCTTATCGGCGATCGATTTTGCCGAGGGATGTCGTAGATGACAAACCGACGCAGGATTCGGCGAAGTTTGATACGGGCGAGAAAGAGTTTCGCAGCAGTATGTACAAGAATGCTAATTGGCTCGGTCTGGTCAAGCAGGCAGCCGAAAATTCGACCCGGACCCCGAACTCGCGTGCCGGGCAATTGATCGAGATGATACCAACTGGCGCTACGGAGGTGGTGGTCAATGGTCGGCAGGATGAAAGCTATTTTGACGACCTGGATAAATACACCAGCGCGGTTCTTATCGACCTCTCGGGAAGCGAAGTTACCGATCAGACTCTTGCTAAGATAAGAAGTCCGAGGCTGCGCACTTTAAAACTGGACAAAACGTCGGTGGTGACACTGGAGTCGGTTCCCCGATTTGCCAAGCTGGAGGTCCTGACCCTTGACGCTACTGCGGTAGACAACCAGTCCATTGAGCGGCTCAGAAGGCTTCGGCGGTTGGAGAGACTGGATATTTCTACTACCAGGGTCGATGACGGGGTCATCTCCGTAATTCGGGACTTGCCTTCTCTCCTTCTCGTAAATGCCAGCGGTTCCCTATCTCCGTCGGCTCTTAAGCGGCTTTCGGAAGAGCTGCCAGCTTGCCGGTTTGTTGGTGCTAATGTGAGCTATCAAGGTGTCAGAGAGCCATCGAGAGAGGAGCCCGAGCATTTGCAAATCAAAGCGCTTCGAAACTGTATTGCGGTAATAGAGAAGGCCCAGGGTCTGCAAGCACCGTATCTTGCGCATCTGCTCTCACGGTTGTCCGGATGCTTCCTTCGTGAAGGGCATGTGCAACAGGCTCGCGAAGCTTCCGGAAGAGCCGTCGAGATCGCCCAGCGCTCCGATAGCTCTCATTGGCTTCTCGAGTCGACTCTCGCCGACCTTCAGGTGGCCAGCAAAGAGAAGGATCTGGCCAGGTCGATCATCTGCCGGAGGCGTTACATTGTGCTTTTGCGTGAGCGATCCGGACCGGGTAGGTCTGTTGTTGCTAATACTTTGAGTCTGGCAAACAGTTATCTGCAGATGGGTAACAGAGAAGAGGCGGCGGAGCGGTATCATGACGTTATTCAAGAAGCAGAGCAACTTAACCACTCCGACCAGGCGCTTTCCCCCGGAGATACGGGATTGTTCGTGGGTGTGGCCTGGGATCGCCTCGCCCGAATCGATCGCAGCCGTAAAGACTTGCGGCTGGCTGAAGCCGAGGTCCGCAAGGCGATCGATATCTGGCTCGCCGACCCGGCTGAGAGTTCACCGGGATATCAACGAGGTCTGGTGGCCTCTTACCGACTGCTATCTATGATTGAGTCAGACCAGAAGCGATTTGACGAGGCTATAGCCAGTCAGCAGAAATGTGTCGACCTTTCCAGGAAGTATCATCTGTCTGGGCTCGATGGTCATGTCAGAGCTCTGGAAGAGTACAAGATTGCTCGAGACCAGGGTGATAAGCGCTTGCCGGAGGACTAGGCATAGTTCACCGCATGGCTTCCGGGGACTGATAGCCATACTCATTCCTAGCTTCAGACAAGACCTTCCGCTTGTTTATCAGAGATGCAAGTTCAAGGGCTGTCAGGGAAAATGGAAGATATTGCTCAGGCACCATCATCGGTGTCTGAGGGAAATCTTTGAGGTCATCGCGCGATCCCATCGCTTCGATTGTTTCGATTGATCTGATCGTGTTTTCGGAACGAGCCAGCCCATAAAGCATGCTTGTGTCATGAGGAATGATTGCCAGGTATCTTATACCGAAAAAAGAATGAACCTCCGCTATCCTGATGAGCTTCCAGCGAACGAGTGCCAGCTCGGTCGACCAGAAGCAGAAACGCAAGCCTTCTGATGTTATCTCTAAAATCGGCTCGGTCTCAATTGTCCCGAAGTCAAGCCTGACAATGAGATAGAAGATCAGGGACCCGATAGATACGAGTCCGAGGAGACCCGACAGAAGCAAGGGAAGGGCTCGCAGTGGCTCCGGCGCCAGCCCGGAGAGGAATAAGGCGACCAGGGACGCCTGCAGGGCACCGGCTGCCAGGAGACCGTATTTGCTCCGGTAGCGCTGAGCGCGGTCCGCGTCAGGGTAGACCAGAACCGACTGGTCGGGATCGAGCGCGTCTACGCCCGGAATATCACGGTCCTTAGCCCTTTTCGCAAGCAAGCCGACCACTGCTCTTTCACCTGCCCAAATCGCTTCTCGATTCTAATTGTACCTCGGTATCAGCAGGCGACATCTTTCATGAGACGAAAACCCGCTGGTGTTCCTATGAGTATCAGGTGGCTCGAGGCGCGGGAGGACGCCACATAAAGGAGATTTCGCCTTGTCCCGAGGTTCGATTTGCCGAGCCTGTGGTCGAGACCGGCCAGGATCACCACTGGCTTCTCCAGTCCTTTGAACTTGCGGATCGTCGTATATGAGATCCCGATTGAGGTGCTATCGGGCTCCTTTTCGATTAGCTTGATGCCGCAGGGCAGAGTGCAGTCCTTCAGGAGTTGTTTGCTCTGCTCCAGGATAATTATGTCTTTCATAGGCACGTTCTCTTCGTGCACCAGATGTGCAATCACCGAGTCGAGTCTTCTGTAGAATTCGTCTTTCGTTTCGTAGCTTTCCCTGCCTATTTTCCGTCCGGGGGGACCTTTGCATATGTATCCATTGGTCGAGTCATAGAACCTGGAGATCAGGTTGAAGATCGTTTTGGTATTCCTGTGATTGCGCTTGAGCTCGAACTCCAGATCCATGAATGAGCCCAGCTCTTTCGAGATGTCCGTATCGGAGTCCCTGACGCTCTGCTCACAGTCGGAAAAGGCGAAGATCGAGCTTCTGTCCTGATCTTTCAGGCAGTAGAGCAGAGCCTCCCAGTAGTGTCTGTCGAAGTCCTGCAATTCGTCTACCAGTATGACATCGTATTTCTGCGCTGGATTCTCATGCATGTATTGCCGGAGAAACATAGGCATGTAGCAGTCCCATCCTTTCTGGCTTTCGATAACATTCTTCTGAAGGCGTCCCGTGGCTCTCTTGCAAAGCCCGTGGAAATTGATGATCTCCAAATTTTTGTATCCACTTCCGATACTGTGTTTCAGATGTTCGGCAAGAGCCCGGTTGTAACAGGTGAGGAGCGTTCGCTTCCCGGTACGAGCGAGCTGCTCGGCCATATTCAGCGCCAGGAGCGTCTTACCTGAGCCGGCGCAGCCCTTGACTAGAATTCGCCGGCCGTTTTTCAGCTCCGATAGAACTCTGTTCTGTTCTTCCGAGAGCATATCGACGAATTGTTTTTCATTTTCGATCTCGATTTTCAGTGAAGAGCCTGAATGCCAGGACATGGTCAACTTTTCGAGCAGTCGCCCGCATACTGCGGGGCCTTCTTCCCAGGGCGCTTCCGTGCCTGCTGCATAGTCGAGAATCGTTTCTATTCTTCCTTGTAGGTCCTCCATGTCGCCACCATCGATGATGAGATTGCGATCGACTTCCAGACCCAGACCATGAGCCGGGAAGTCCGAGTCCGGCAGGGCTATGGCGTGATGTATCCGCCAGCCGGTCTGCAGGTTCATGGATCTGACCAGATCGATGATGGCATGCTTTCCGTTTAGCGCTTGCTTTTCCGGATCGATTCTCACCATCCTGCTTGTCGGACCTTCATGGTGTCTTTGATACCATGATTTTTGCAAGGCGTCGTATTCCACCACACCACCCTTGAGCTCGATTACGAGAACGCCTTTTGATGGAACGAGGACAAGAAAATCGATCTCGCCGTCACAGAGCCTGCCCATTCTTTTCCGGGTGTATCTCTGGCTGTAGATGCAGGTCCAGCCGCCTGGAATTTCCTGGTTCAGGCGCTCGAAGAACCGGCGCTCCGGCTGTCTGCACCAGTCGTGCTTTATATCCAGGGGGAAGGATGCTGGAATCATTCCCCGATTCGTTGGAACAGGCTCGAACATAGTCCCTCTTCCTCGAGTTTGTCGGTCCAATTGTCTTTCGATGTTATCCTTTCGTCCGGCTTCAGGCACTGCAGAATTGCACAGTTATTTGAGGGCTCCCGGTCCTGGTATCATTGACGGATCAAAAGAAGGCGAAAAATCAATGGCTAATCTGAAACTCGAAATGCTCAAGATGACAGGACAGGTATCGAAGGTACTTCTGATGCCGGAGCTGTTTGGCGGCGACGATAAGAACAAGCTGAACGTCATCTGGCTGTACAAGTCCGCAGCGAAGCAGAAAGACGAGTTCGACCGGCAATTGCAGGCGCTGATTCAGGAATCCGGCATAGAGTGGTCCTACAGGGCGGAGCCGGAATACGGGGACGACAGCGAAATGCCCGAATGCCTGAAGTTACAGGCTATATCAAGAAACGGTCAAAAATTGACCCAGACAATTGCTAACAGCAGTTCGGCAGGCGCTGTTACCGTCGCAGAATTCAGCGAAGGCCACGAAAGCGAGGCGCTTTTCTTGCCCAGCCCCAAGTTTGTCGATCTATACCACCAGCACATCGCCGCCTCTTTCGACAAGCATGTGCAGCTCGAGGAGCTGCTTGGCGATGATTGGTCCTGGAACCTGGACATGAGCACCGCTCTTCTGACGCTGACCATCAAGGGAGATACCTTAGATATTCCCTTTCAGGTTCTGGGCTCCGAGTCTCATGTCTCGGGAACCTGGCTCTGGTCCTGGGCTAACCAGGCAAGCAACCTTCCCGAGAAGGTTCTCGATGCTGCCTTGAAGTTGAGAGCGCAGGGAGAGGACCAGGAGATTCCTGAGCTGACGGAGGCTAGCTTGCCCCTCGAGGCAGTAAGCGGGCACATGCTCTCCCTGGTTGCCAGGGGAATCTGCGGTGCGGATGCCTTCTTCTGCGGACCTTACGAGAACGGCGGGGTCTTCCTGCTACTGACAGATTTCCCTCAGCTTCCCGTACCCGAGAACCCGGCTGTCAGAATGACCTCAATCTTCCCTTTGCTCGTCTCCAATGTGCCGGTCGACAACCACAGAGCCGCTTTCGAGGGCTATGCGAAGTACTATGGATTCGTCACCGAGCAAGATCAGAGCGAAGTGGTGGCAAGACATGAAAAATTCGGAGAGCTTGTCGCCGAGTTCGATGAGATGAACCGCATGACCAGCCTGGATGCCAGGCTGCAGCCGACAGGGTGAGATGCAGGCTCTGGGATGTTTGATGCCGGTCGATGCAATGGACTGTCTAAAGACTGATTCTTTCGAAAGTCGACACCCAGTGATTGATCCGCCTCAGCTCGGGCGGGTACCATTCGCCTTCCTGATAGTAGAGGCATCTGGCTTCACTGATACCTTCGTTGTAGCGCAACTCGAGGGACCAGCGTCCTGATGAGTCGACGCCATAGCTACGGCTCGCTCCCTAGAGAATTCGTTGCTGTTCGGGAAGTCTGGATATATAGGTTGGCACCAGATCTTCGAGGGCGTCAGGTGCTTTACCTCTGTCGACCTTGTAATGCTTGATCGCGGACACCAGGGGCTCATAGTCTCTAGTTACTCTCTCGATTCCGGCAATTTTCAGCTCTTCACCAAGGTTGAAAGCTCGAACCAGTGCCAGGATGGCGATGAGACCGATACCGAATACCAGCACGCACGTTTTTCGGCAATGATAGCCAGATATCCATATGAGAGCCGAAACAAGACACATTCCCACTGGGAGGATGATCGTTCCCAGAAGCGGTAGATCGATTACAGCAAGGACGCAGTCTCTGTAACGACCGGGAGCGTACAGGAGATACTTACCGGTCAGCCAGATATCGCTCGCTAGAGCCATAAAAGCAATCACATGGCTGAGAAGCGGAAATCTCAGAAGCTTGTAGGCTAAGGAAACGGTGAGCACCGAACCCAGGAGCCAGGCGATATATTGCCAGACCGGATCGCGCCAGCAGAGTCCCAGAGCCACGAAAGTCGCAACCAAGAGACCGTTTATCAGAAAGGACTTTAACAGCGGTCTTCTCATTGATTTCCTGCTGAAACAGTCGGTGCTTCCCGCTTCTATGTCTCAGGATTCTACGGATGGTCTCTTGGTTGGCAACCCAGCCAACAGTTCATTAACTGTTGGCAGAAGCTGTCCAGGTTGGCTATACTAGCTGAGTGATTCAGGAACTGAGAGCATTATCGCTCTACATGAATGCCAGAGGAGTTGACCCCAAGAAGAAAGGCTGAGATCGTACTTGCGATTCTCAGAGACGGTCTCGCAATCGAAGATGTTAGTCGAAGGCATAGCCTGTCCTCGACCGAGATTGAGAGCTGGATCAACGAAGCAATAGCCGGTTTTGGATCACTCACTTCTGTCTACGAGAAGCTTAGAAAGATCAAGACTCGAGTTTCGATGGAAGTTTTTCCAGGGGGCTCGTTAGCATCAATTCGATTCGAGGGTGAAGGAGCCGCTTCGCGCGCGCAATCCGGACTCTGGTGCTCTGCAGTCGCTTTGCAGGAACCGGCGTCCGGCGAACTTGTCCTCGGCTACTCCCGCGAGCAGGCTCGATTGGTGGAGATTGAAGTGGCCTACGCAAATTTCTGCTTGCCCGAAAAGTATGTCGAAGCCTCCGCCGAAGGGGCTGTTTTCGAGCTTAATCTTGAGCTCGATTTTAAATTGAAGAAGGCCACAATCTGGCTTGCTAAGGGGCACATGAAAGGATTTCTTCAATCCGTTTCCTTGCCGGCCCCAGTGCGAGGTGAGCTCTCATGGGTGATCCGAGGAGATGGCGCCCGACTGGCACGGATAGATGTGTCAACTGCAGACCTTTGCCTGCCATCACATTATTTCTCTCCTGATTGTCTGCTCGGAGCAGCGCGATATCATGAATATTCCAATTGAGGTCAGAATGAGTCGGGGCGCCCTGATCGCAAGCGTCTATCTAGATGAGGCGAGTGGAACCTTTGAGCGAAAGTGGAACATATGGACGCAGGTGTATCCGCTTCGCCATCCGGCCATAGGAAAAATCGGATTCAACTTCAGCCGAGAGGACAATCATTTGATTGGCTTTCAACTTTACTATGCACACAGTTGTCTTCCGGTTCGATATTCTGAATACTCTGAGTATTTCGGCGACAATGAGCCAATCGAGACTCATGCTTTTGTCGATCCCGATTTCTTAGTCTACATACATTTTTCTAAAGAGCCGACTGGAATGGTACGAAGCCAGTCTATAGACTTTTCATCACCTGCTAAAGGTATGGCTGTTTTGGACATTGATGAAGAGAATCGTCTCTCCGGAGTCGAATTAATATGGTGCGACCACAGGCTCGAGGGCTAGCATCTCTAAGGGACCTTGTCTGAACACGACTCCCGATGGAGTTGCTAAGTTGCCTTGTGTGCTAAGATAGCCTCCCCTGCCGACCTCCTGAGGTTCTCATGTCCGAGCAAATGATCAAAGAAGCGATTCAGAACAAGAAGATGCTCTGTCCGAAGTGCAAAATGCCGGTTCAAAAGTACGAAAAGTATGCGGAAACAGTCGATTCAGTCCGTGATGGGTTCAACATTCAGGAGATAAGCTCGCAAGCCAGCCGCGTCACCCTGCATTGTTGTAACGGCGACTGCGCCTGGAAAGAGCGCACCGAATACTGGGAAAGCTATATCGAGGACTAGACCGGTCCGTATTCCAATGGGCACCATGAAACAGTTCGAGACCGATGAAAAGGGATGGACTTCTCTGTTCTATGCAGCCCAAGATGGTGATATAGAAGAGGTTCGAACAATACTGAAGAGTGTGAGGGGAACTGGTATATTTCCTCCCAGGCAGGCTCTGATTGAATTGAAGGACACTGAAGGGCTCACAGCTATTGATGTTGCTAAAAGATCTGGACACAAAGAGATCAGCGACTATTTAGATGGCGAAAGAATCAGGATGGAGTATTTCGAGTAGGTCATCAGCCGCGTTTCGAGATATCCTATCGGGTAAGGGGGCATGCGTC
>JAGQHH010000026.1 GCA_020431945.1 Cyanobacteria bacterium HKST-UBA02
CTGGTTATGATATTGGTGGCAAGCATGTAGGAGAGCAGGTTGTTCTGCCGTCCGAACTCCAGGACAACATGTTTGCCGTCGCTGATATGAGCGAGGATCTCTTCTATATAGTTGTGATTGACCCGGGGTCTCAGGTAGGGTGTTTTCTGGACCACGGTATTGAGCCGGCGCTGGAGAGTCTTGAGGGCGGTGGGATGACCTTTGTGCATCTGGGTGAACTCATCGATCTCCTCCCCGGACATATCCAGAAGGGTGGCGATCCAGTCCTGACCGAGTTTCTCCCTGGCTATATAAGCGTTCTCCAGGGTCGCTTCCGAGAGGGCCAGCTCGCCTTTGAGGAGGTCCAGGTCTTCGATCTCGATCTGGTTATAACCTATATAAAGCTCATGAGCGTCGGGAATGCCACGGGCTTTCGAAGATTCTCTGTCCAGGGAGAAGACCACCACTTTGTGCCCGAATAGCTGTTTCAGGCCTTTCACCCTGGGAGCGGAGCGATTCTCGGACATTGCCTGCCAGCCATATTCGTTGTGCATGTCGAAGACCAGGACCGAAGCGATATCCCTGTGGATGAGTCCGGCCAGAAAGATGCGGGTGAGGAAGGACTTGCCGGTCCCGGACTTGCCGAAGATACCGTTGCTGCGCTCGACGAAACGCCCCAGATCCACACAGATCGGTGTCTCCATATTGAGGGGTTTGCCCACTTCGAAGTGATTGTTGGTGGGATCGAGAGCGTTCTCTTCGCCGAATACCAGAGCGAAGTCCCGGCCCACCGCCTCGAATACCGGCGAGAAATGGCTGGGGATGGTCTTCACCGGGCGCAACCCCGAACTGTCTTCGTCCGAATCCGATAGGGGCTCGTCGATGGTATTCTCGCGCTCGAGCATGAGCATGGGCTGGACTTTGACAGTGCCGAAGGTAGAGCCCCCGGAAAGAACATTGAGAAGAAAATCGTCGCCGCTGGGTGGATTCAGCAGGATTGACGGGTTGGCCGCCTGCAGGGTGACGTCGGTGAGCATGCTGAAGAAACGAGCCTGCTTGCCTTCCACCACCACGAACCGGCCTACCCGCAGATCCTCGACACTGCGCGATGGATCGAGGCGCATCTCCAGTCCGGTGGACAGAGAGCCCTGCGTGATGATGCCCAGAAAACTGCCTTTTTTAGACATGGAAGCCGAGGGCCGAAGCGAAAGCGTCTATAGCTTCTTGCTTGCCGTCATGGTCGAATGACCTTTTCTCGACTATGTCCGACTCGTTTTCGCCGCGGTATTCGACCAGTGTATATACAGTCGGCTCCTTGAGGCTGCGCTCGAGCCGGTACAGATTGCCGTTGGTGCCGGTGGCTCCGACCACGCCCCAGACACCGTCGAGGGTTTTGACGATGTCCGCGATGGTATGCGGCCACTGAGCTCTCTGAATAATCATGCTATTTCGGGTTTAGAAAAATCTGTCCGGAGTGGGACTTGAACCCACACAGCAAAAGCCACACGCCCCTCAAACGTGCGCGTCTACCAATTCCGCCACCCGGACAGGGTTGGATACAGTCTGGAGAGGGGCTTCGCACCACCGATATATTATTACACGATCCAGACGGTTCCGACCGATATCCCGGGAGTATCCGGATGGTGCTTTCCGGCTCATGGCCGGGGTGTCGGAGGTTTGCGTTCAGGGGCGGTCCGCCGAATGCCGCATGGCATCATGCTTAAGGGCGGATCGGCAATGAAAAATTTATCTTCAACACAAATAAATTCAGGGTCTTCGGGGAATAAATAAAAGGTGGCGAACCTGTAGATTTGTAACGTAAAATGTAGAGGAAACAGGGTAATACTGGTATCAGGGATTG
This sequence comes from Cyanobacteria bacterium HKST-UBA02, assembly GCA_020431945.1. The sequence continues at coordinate 1,841 of JAGQHH010000026.1, forward strand.
AACACGAATGATTGAGATGCATGTCGCAGCGATCGCTCTGGACGCCCGCAACGGGCACCCGATTGTCATGCTCAACGACAGCACCAAACGTCGTGCCCTGCCTATCTGGATCGGTGCTGCCGAAGCCAATGCCATCACCAGAGCCCTGGAAAATGGAGCGAAGCCGGAGCGGCCCCTGACCCACGACCTTTTGCTCAACGTCATCACTTCCCTCGGCTACAAGGTCGACCGGGTGGAGATTAACGAGCTCTCCTCCAATACATATTTCGCCACCATCCGGCTTTCGGTCCAGGACTCCCGGGTCGACTCCAGCAAGGCTATCGATGCGCGCCCTTCCGATGCCATCGCTCTGGCGCTCCGAGCCAAGGCCCCGATATTCGTCTCGGCGCAGGTTGTGGCCGACGGCACTATTCCAGCCGACTTCGAAAAGGACGAAGAAGAGGCCAAAGAGTTCAAGAAATTCATCGAGCACCTCAAGGCCTCGGATTTTCGAACCTCGGGCCCGCCCGGAGAGTAATTGCAAGCCAATAAGGTCAGGTTTTTTTCCTGGCTAGAGCCGCTTTCAGAGCCGTATCGAGGGTCTCGATCTTGGCTTCCAGTTGCTTCACATAGTCGGACTGAATCTCTACTTCGAGCTTCTGGTCCTGTTTCTGCCACTTCTCTTCGGTAACTCTCGACACGCTCTCTTTACGTGCCTTTATGCTCCAGAGGCTGAAAGTAGCCAGGGCGCCCAGGATATAAAAGGCGGTCAGGCTGATGCCCAGGGGCAGGCTGAAGCCGGCGCCGAAAAGATGAAGGGCGGCTGGCTCGGGATTCTGGAAGGCGAATACCAGCACGAAAATCGTCAGAATGAGGTTGAGGACAAGAGGAATTTTTTGCACGGCTTTCTCTCAGCGTTTGAGACTGCTCAGGGCTTCCGCGAAATCGTCCGGAAGCGGGGCTTTAAATTCTAACAGCTGGCCGCTCGACGGATGTCTAAATGAAAGACTTGTAGCATGCAGGGCATGTCCTTTGAGACCGAGGCGGTCTCTGCCTTTCTGCCCGCCGCTGGCTCTTTTGTTATAGAGAATATCGCCGGCCACTGGATGACCCAGATGAGCGAAATGTACTCTTATCTGGTGCGTGCGCCCGGTCTCCAGATCGGCTCTTACCAGGGTGAAGTCTCGCATCCGGGTGAGGACTCGATAATGGGTGCGAGCCTGCCTGCCGTCCTCCCTGATAGCCATCTTCTTGCGGTTCGCCGGATGGCGGCCGATGGGCTCGTCGATGGTGCCCTCGTCTTCTTTGAAAACACCATCGACGATTGCGGTATACGAGCGACGTGCCGATTTCTCGGCTATTTGAGCGGCGAGATCGCGGTGAGCGCGATCGTTTTTTGCCACCACGAGCAGGCCGGATGTGTCTTTATCGAGCCGGTGCACGATTCCCGGTCTGAGCTCGCCGGAGATCCCGGAAAGCGTATCTCCGCAATGGTGCAGCAGGGCATTGACCAGGGTCCCCGAGCTGGTGCCGGCGCCGGGATGGGTGACGAGACCGACTTGTTTGTTGATCACGATCAAGTCGTCGTCTTCGAAAACGATATCGAGCTCGATGTCCTCCGGCAGGATATCGACGCTCTCGGGCGGGGGAACTGCAATTGTGATCGTCTCGTTACCTTTGAGTTTTTGCGAGGCTCTGGCCGGTTTGCCGTCCACTTCTATCTGGCTTTTATCAATAAGCTTTTTGATAAAAGCCCGGCTCAGGTCCGGAACCCTTTTGCTTAGATACTGATCCAGTCGGCATCCGGCCGCCTCGCCGTCGCCGCCTGTCTCGAGCACGATGGCTTCGTCCATTTCGTCGGCGTCATTCGTGCCCATTGCTCTCTTCTTGTTTCTCTGATGAGATGGCGGCGATCACTACCAGCCCGATGCCGACGTCGATGAGGACGTCGGCGACATTGAAGACCGGAAAGGTCATGAAGGCGAAGTCCAGGAAGTCCGTGACCCTCCCGCGGCAGAAACGGTCGATGAGATTGCCCAGGGCACCACCGATGATGCAACCCATGCCGATGCTTTCGAGGAGCGGCGGCGGTGGTGTCTCGAGCTGGCGTTTGATCGACCAGCCGACGAGCAGAAGGGTGAGGCTGCTGGCCAGGATGGTGACGACTGAGCCATGTCCGGAGCCGAGGGAGAATGCCACCCCGGTATTGGACGTCAGAGAGAAGTTGAGAATCCCGGGCACGAAGACCTGCGGAGCTCCGTGGGTGAGATTGGCTTCCGCCCAGGCTTTGCTGGTCAGGTCGAGGGCAATGACCAGGGCCGTCGATAGAGGAATGAGGCTGAGTCCGAGAAGGCGACGTCGTCCTGGTTGCATCTACTCGTCCGTATCGCCGGGATTTTGCTCCGAGTCGGAATTAGAATCCGCGTCCGAATTGGTGTCCGAGTCGCTTTCGGTGGACGGCTCTTTGGATTTGTCGCCTTCTTTCTCTACCTTCACCTTGCCTTTCTCGTCCTTGATCGGGCTGTCATCACCAGTAGTGGCAGGTACGACATTCAGGCGCCTGGTCAGATATGAGAAACCCTTGAGAGCTCTCCGGTTGCCGTCGGTGATGCCGATGGTTGCCATCAAGAGCTCGTTATAGTTCGAGGTATTGGCATGGATCAGGCGCTCCAGCCCGTTGTCTTCCATGGCTCGCCAGACGTCTTTGTGAGGGGGCTGCGGGTATTTGAGGGGCTCGCTGACGATGGATCCCATCGCTACCAGGTCGGCTGGCAGCTTTACTTTGAGCTTGGCGGAATATTCCTGTCCCGATTTGACCTGCTCCGGGGCGGTGAAGGAAGTCTCGAGCTTCTGGGCCAGACCGAAAGCCAGTCGGACCTTCTCGTAGTTGATCCGATCGCCGATGATCTTCCAGTCTTTGCCGATTCGCTTGAGGTAGTATTGCCCTTCCGAGATGCTTGTGAGCTCTCCTCTTGACTGAAGACCGGGCATTTGTTTGGCGGTGTTTCCCACGGCCAGATCTCTGGTCTCCACCGTGGCGAAGCGACCTTCGACACGAATCTGCTTGGTCCTGGAGGTGGTCTTGGCGTCCGGATAAGTCGACCAGAATTCCTTGGTCAGCTCCCGAACCGCTTTCTTGTCCAGACCGTCATTGTTCACATAATTGTCGGCGTAGTATTGCATGACCGCATCGAGCTCGTGGGCATTCCACTTGGTCTCCATGTCCGTGAGCATGGTCTCGATGATGCGCCGGTCCTTGTCGTTCTTGTCGTAACTGGGCTCCAGGGAGAACTCGCCCTCATGGGCGGTGGGGGCAAGGGTCGTCGGTGTCTCGACGGCCTGCGCCGCTGTCGCTCCGCAGGTCAGTGCGGCGATGGCCAGGGTGGCTATGGCGATAGGCAGTCTTGCATCTCTAGTCGATGCGCTCATTTTCTCCCGTTTCTCCGTTGGATCTCTCGGTAATCTGACATTATATTATAAAAGAAAGCCCGCGCCTCGATCGGGCGCGGGCCTCCAGTGTTACGGCTCTTAGACTGCGCAGAGCAGGTCGTTCATCTTCTGGACGTTTTCTTTGATCGAATCCGCCGAAGTTTGAAGAGCTTTCTTCTCGTCTGCGTCGAGCTTGATTTCGACGATACGCTCCAGACCGTTGCGGCCGAGGACGGCGGGCAGACCGATATAAACGTCTTTCAGCCCGTACTGACCGTTGGCGTGAACGGCGCAGGGAAGCAATCTGTGCTTGTCTTTCAGAATCGCTTCCACCATCTGGGAGACCGAAGCGCCGGGGGCGTAGTAGGCAGAGCCTGTGCCCAGGAGCTTGACGATTTCGGCGCCACCGTTGCGGGTGCGCTCGACGATCTCGTGAATTTTGGCTTCATCCATGAGCTCGCTGATCGGTACGCCGTTGACGGTGGCCAGGCGGGTGACAGGCACCATCAGGTCACCGTGTCCGCCCAGCACCATGGCTCTCACGTCTTCGACGGAGAGTCCGGTCTCCATGGCGATGAATGTCTGGAAGCGGGCGCTATCCAGGACTCCGGCCATGCCGATCACTTTCTTGGAGTCGAGCTTGGTGGTTTTCTGGACCAGGTGGGTCATCACGTCAAGCGGGTTGGTGACGACGATGAAGATAGCGTTGGGGGAGTGCTTGAATGTCTGCTCGGCTACGCCCTGGACGATCTTGGCATTGGTCTTGAGAAGGTCGTCGCGGCTCATGCCTGGTTTTCTGGCGATACCGGCGGTGATCACTACGATATCCGAGCCTTTGGTGTCGGCATAATCGTTGGTGCCGGTGATTTTGCGATCGTGATAATTGATCGGGGCGGCTTGCATGAGATCCAGAGCCTTGCCCTGGGGAAGTCCTTCCACGATGTCGATGAGCACGACATCGGCGAGATTCTTTTCGGCGATGTACTGGGCGGCGGTGGCGCCGACATTGCCTGCTCCAACTACTGTGACCTTGCTCACGGCTGTCATCCTCCATATGTATCGAGTAGGGTCAGGTTAGCACCTGATCAGCCGGATCCTTTCTAACTTAAGCATTAGTTCGCTCTTGGCCCGGTTCTCGAGTGGACGATCCTGGCAGCTTGTCATATGCTGGAGTTGTACAGTGAATGAAAAGCAGGAGAAATCCGGGTAAAACAGAGGCATGCGAATCAATTCAAGAGCTGCTCTCAATCTGATTGTCTGCCTGGCCGTCTATGCTGCCGGTATCAGTTCGGCTGCCGCCCAGGATGACTCTCCGGAGCTCAAGCCTGCTGTTCCCAAGATGGACACTCTCAAGGAGCATCACAAAGATCCATTGAGGGCGGGGGTCCAGCACAATGCGGTGGCGACGCCGCCGAAGAAGAAGAAAAAGCTGAAAGCTCAGGCTCGCGATCAGGGCTTCAGGGGCCAGGCCGGAACGCCCGGGCTCGGCAGCGGTGGGCTCCGCTCCTCGGCGAATCAGTACGACATGGAGATTCAAAGGGGGATCGGCATCATCGGGGTGAAGTTCACTTCGGTGTCCGGTTATCCGCCACTCATCCATACCGTCTTTCCGGGCACCCCCGCCGCCGATGTCGGAGTCATGCCCGATGACGAGATCGTGGCTGTGGACGGCGTGCCAACCGCCGGGCTCTCCCGGGAGGAGTGCTACGACCTGATTGTCGGCACCCCGAATACGCCGGTCACCCTTTCGCTCAAGCGCCGCTACGGATTTGTCGTCAAAAAACTCACCCGCATGGACTTCAATGACATCAAAGACCCGGCAGTGCGGCGCGCTTATCTGAGAGGCTTCTGACTGCTTACAACCGGATCTCCTGGTTGCCGGGGTCTTCATCTGCTAAACTGGCGCCATGAAACTCTGCTTCGATGCCACTAGATTCGGTACTGGGCTGGAGGGGGCCATCGAGCTCGCCGCCGCCAAGGGCATCCCCAGTATCGAGTACACTTTCGAGCCTTTCGAGACGACCCCGAAAGGTTCTCTCAAGGCGGAAGAGAAGAAGCATCTCAAGGAGCTCAGCGAGCTGGCCCGGGATAAAGGTGTCCAGATCGCCTGTCTCAATCTGGAGTATCTGCACATTCCCGGGGACCGGAAGTCGGCCCGGCGCTTCCAGGGCATGATGGCAAAACTGGCTAAGGTAGCCAATCTGGTTGGTTGCCATCTGCTCGCCTTCTATATCGAGCCCGGCTCCGGAGAAGACTGGAAAGAGCGCTTCAAAGAAGAGTTCGAGCCCCTTGCCGCCATTCTCGAGAGCAATGAGGTCAAGCCTGTTCTGAGGCTTTCCACTCCCAGCGTCACCCGGGGACTCTCCCTCAAAAAATGGCGGGCCATGGAGCCGCAAGACTGGCGCGATTTGCTCTCCACCTGCCCGGGGCTCACCCTCAGTTTTTCCCCTGCTGATTGCATCTGGCTCGGTATCGATTATCTGCAGGTCCTGGCTGATTTCACATCCGCCATCGAGCATGTGGCCGCTCATGACGTCGAGATCAATCGGGATATCCTCCGGGACAGCGGCATGTTCGGTCCCCTCTGGTGGCGCTACCGCCTGGCCGGCAAAGGAACGGTGGACTGGCGCCAGCTCATCGAGCTGCTCAAGCTCTATGACTATCAGGGAGCCTTCTCGATTCAGCTCGATGACGAATTCGTCGCCGACGAGCCAGCCGTCCTCGAAGACGCTCTGGATGAGGGGGTTCGCACCATCGCTCCTCTGGTCCGCGGCTGACTGAGGCCGGTATAGGGGATATATTTCTGTGAGCAAGCTCTGTCTCTATCTTCATACTCACTGGGACCGGGAGTGGTACTGGTCTTTCGAGAAGTACCGCACCCAGCTCGTCTCGGTGGCGCGAAAAGTAATCGAGGATCTGGAATCCGGGGTCCTCTCGTCTTTCCATCTGGACGGGCAGACCAGCGCCGTGGAAGACATACTCGAGGTGGCGCCGGAGCTCGGACCGCGTCTCAAGAAGCTGGTGAAGAAGGGCTCTCTGTCGGTGGGTCCCTGGTATGTCCTGGCGGATCAAATGCTGGTCTCCGGAGAGAGCCTGGTGCGCAATCTCGACCTGGGTCTGCGACAGTCCAGGCAATTCGGCGGTGCCATGATGGTGGGATACTGCCCGGACACGTTCGGTCATACTCAGGACATGCCCCGGGTGCTTGCGGGATTCGGTATCAAGACCGCCGTGGTCTGGCGCGGCGTGCCGCTGCTGGAGCGGGGACCCGATTTCTTCTGGCAGGCACCGGACGGGAGCAAAGTGCTTGCCTGCCTCCTGCCTGACGGCTATTACCAGACCGCTTTTCACGAAAGCGCCTCGCTCGGCGAAGAGGAGGCGGCGCCGCTGCTTGCCGGTTATCTCAGGAGTTTTATCGAGGCTGGCGAAGAGCCCTCTTCGCGAGCACGCTCGGCGTCTACCCTGAGAGCGACGGCTCTGGTGCCCGTGGGTGGCGATCATCTCTATCCGCCTGCCGATTTCGAGCGCCTGGCGCGCCTTTCGAAAGCCGGTCTCAATGGCTGCGAGCTGGCTGTGGTCAAGCTCGGCGATTATCTGGACGGGGCTCTCGAGGCTGCTACCGCCCCTGGTGCGCTAATTCGCATTATCAAAGGGGAGCTGCGGGACAATCGGTCCGCGAAGGAGCACTGCCGGGCTTTCATGCTTGCCGGAGTGCTGTCCACCAGGCTCTATCTCAAGCGCCAGAATCGTCTGGGCGAGTGGCGCCTTGCCCGGATCGCCGAGCCCTTGCTTTCTCTGCTCGCCTGGTCCGGAGTGGTCAACTATCCGGCGCGGGAGCTCGAGCATGCCTGGCGGTTGTTGTTGCGCAATCAGCCTCACGACAGCATATGTGGTTGCAGTGTAGACGAAGTCCATCGGGAGATGCTCACGCGTTACCAGGGTCTGCACGATGTCATCGATGTCCTCGATCGCCAGATCAGGGAAGAGCTTATCAGTCCGGGTTTGCATGAATGGTCCGCTTCCCCGAGACAAGCTGTCCGGGACGCAGCAGCGGGCACCGGGGGCGGTGTTGCCGACGAGTGTGGTTTCGGGCGCCTGCACATGGACCTTCTTGATCCCGATGCTCCGGTCAAGCAAATGGCAGTCTTCAATCTCTCGGGGAGTACGGTGTCGGCGCCGGTGCCTTTCGCTTTCGCCGTTCCGCCCGAGCGCCTCGGTCTGACCAGTGACGGCGAGCCTCTGGAGATTCCTCTTATCGACGATTCGCAGATCAGCGCACTCGAAGAGAGCATCGAGGATCTCCTGGGCGATTCCGGTTCGGTTCAAATAGATTCGCTCAGTGTCGAGACCGAGGTTTTCGGCTCGGTTTCTAAAGTTCCCATCTACAAAGATATCTGTCTTGCCCGGGGGTGGATCTGGCCGGGAGTGGTTCCCGCTCTTTCCGTCTCTCTGCTTTCAGGCAGGACTGACAGGAGTACCCCGGCTCTTGCCGCCATCGTCGATCGCTCGGAGCGTCGGCTATCCAACGGCTATTTCACCGTCAGTGTCGATGAGAATGGCCGGGTGCTCGTGACCGCTGCCGGTGAGGACGATCGTTATAAGAGTCGGGATTACGAGCTCGGGCTGAGATTCCGGGATCAGGGGGACGGCGGGGACTCCTACAATTTCGATCCGGTCTATGGAGATCCCCAGCCGGTGGCACGTTTCAAAGAAGTGACCGCGGGGCGCCCCGGACCTCTTTCGGGCAGCCTCAGGCTGGTTCACGAAATAGACATCCCCGAGTGCGTGGAGCGCAGCCCGGATCGCGCGTTTTTAGATGCTTCCGGCAAGAAGGATCTGGTGGACATGCCGGCCCTGGCTCGCAGCAAGCGTCTCGTCCGGCACGAGATCCATACCGAGATCAGTCTGAGAAGAGGCGTTCCACTGGTCTTTTTCGAGACCACCTGGGACAACCAGAGCCGGGATCACAGGATGGAGGTCGTATTCGACACCGGAGCGCCGGTCGATACCACCTGGTCCGAGAATCACTTCAGTCTGGTGGAGCGCAAAATCAAAGAGCACTCTCAGGAGCTCCCGGTAGATCGAGCCAGGGAAGCGCCCCTCGACCGCTTCGCCTGTCAGAGATTTTTCATAGCCAACCAGCAGGTTTTTCTCAATCTCGGTCTTCCGGAATACGGTGTCGAGGGAAGCTCGGTGAGTTATACGATTTTGCGTGCCGTCTCCATGCTCTCGCGCAAGCGCCTCCTGACCAGGGGCGGCGGTGCCGGCCCTCATATCCCTACTCCGGACGGCAATTGTCTGGGGAGCAACAAAGTATCCTATGGCTGGGCACCACTTCCGGTAGCATCCGGGAAAGCCCTCGGACCTGCCCAGATCTCCAGAGCCTATGAGCTGGCCGAGCTGTTCGAAGGACCCCTCTGGATTTCTCCTTTTGCGGCGGATTCTTCCAGCATGGCCCTCGATCCCGGCGAAGGCCAATTCCGAGCCATCGCCCTGTACAATCCAGCGGTCAGGCTTTCCGCTCTCTATTCCGCCGATGGCGGCGGCAGTTTCCTTCTCCGGCTCCTCAACACCGTCGAGATCCCGGTGCAGTGCCGGCTGGAGATTTTTCTGCCACACCGGAAGGTGGAGCTTGCGGATCTGATGGGGAGCCGGCAAAAGTCCCTGCGCCCGGGCAAGGACGGGGGCTATACCCTGAAATTCGACTCCAATGAGCTTCTCACCCTGAAGATCTTCCGCTAATATCCCGCTAATATGTGGAATATGTAGATCGTGTCCATTGCAGGTTCAAAACGAGAAATGTCTATTCGCCGCAGCTCATTCGCTCATCTGGTAAGCTCCCTGGCTCTGGCGGCTGCCGTCTCGGGTATGGTATCGCAGCCAGTGCAGGCCAAGAAATATATCCTCGATTCGCCTCTTACCGTGGAGCAGCAGAAGAGTCTCGATAAGGCGGCCAGGTATGCCAAGAGCGGCAAGAGCGACCGGGCGAGACCGATATTCCAGGATGTTCTCGCCACCTGCAACGACCTGCCGAAGTGTCTGGCCCTGGCAGGCTATACCGAGCAGTACGGTCATCCTCTGCTGGATGTTCGGCGGGCAGCCATGCAGAAGGCCTTCAGCCTGAGCCGCACTCATGACGACTATATCCAGGTCGCTCTCAAAGCCCGGCAGTTCGAGTGCTATGACGTAACCCGCAACGCCATACAAAAGCTTGTCGGCGCTGCAAACACGCCGGAAGAGCTTACCGATCTGGCTCGCAAAGCCCAGGAGGTATCGCTCAACGATGTCGCTCACCTGGCTATGGAAAAGGAGTACCAGTACATCAAGACGGTGCCGGAAGCTCTGGAGTTCGCCCGGCAGGTAAGCCTTCTGGGCATGGAGGACCTGCTTCGCCAGGTGGTCAAAGAGCTCATCGACGATGAGAATGACGTCAATCAGCTCCTGGTTCTCCTGCGCAATATCGAGCCGTATAAGCTAAAGGATCTGAACCGCTACCTTCTCAAAAAGACCCTCGATCTTCCCAATGTCAGCCGGGAGTCGCTCTATGAAGTGTGGAAGGCGGCCAAGCGCAACCGCCAGCAAGACATAATGGATGTCGCGGTGTTCCGCGCCAAGAAATCCAAGCTCGTCGATCAGATGAAGGAGCACCAGGCGCACAAGAAAGATCGTCTCGAGCAGTGGCGTCAGGACCAGTCTCAGGGACAGGTCTATAGCGGCGATTCGTCGTCGGTGGGCGGATTTTGAAGATCGCCAGCCGGAACCGGTGGCACCGTGTCTCCCCAGATATGGTGTTCGGTCCCGGCTGCGAGCTTCTGTCTTTGCTTTCTATAACGAATCCGACCTGAAATAAGTTCAACGATCTGAAATAAAACGTGAACTTTATGTTGTCTTCCTTGGTTATCCGGCAATTGACATGGTATGTTCTCAATGGTCGAAGAGACAGGCTTTTCACCGGTCGTGACCGTGGTCGCATTGAGCGGGTCACGAGAAACACAGAATTTTGGAGGTGTTCGGATTGTACGTTAGAGTTGCTGAGCAGGAGAGTATCGAGCGCGCCCTCAGACGCTTCAAGAAGCAAGTCCAGAAGGCTGGCATTCTGTCTGATTACAGACGCAAGAAGTTCTTCGAGTCTCCTTCCGAGCGCCGCAAGAGAAAGGCTGCTGCAGCCCGCCGCCGTCAGGTGAAGCGCTCCTGGCACCGGGACGACGCCTAGATATTTTTAATCTTTGTCCAAGACTCAACCGCCCGCGGTTGAGTTTTCGTTTGCTTATACCCGGGCAAGTGCCATTACCGAGAGGATGAGACCGCCGCACTCGGCGATTTCCACCACCGCGCCATAGGTGTCTCCGGTCTGTCCGGCCAGATGCCGGTTGATCCAGTGCGAGGCTGCAATACCGGCTGCTATCGTGCTACCGCTCACAACAAGAACCGCATACGGCCCGGAGAGGAAGGCTGCTACGATACTGGCTGCTGCCGGAAGCAGGGCAGCAGTGAGGAGATCCGCCTTGCCTGAGGTCTCGTGGAAGATTTTCCCTTTCCCTTCTTCTCGCGCATAGGGAAAGCGAACGATGGCATAGACCTCGGCGTAGCGCGACCATGCTGGTATCAGAAGCAGTGCCGCCCAGCTCAGTGGTTGATTTTCGAGGAGGCTCGTGATGGCGGCGAACTTCAGGAGCAGCGCGGTTACTCCGGTAAGCACGCCGAAGTTTCCGACCCGGCTGTCCTGCATGATCTCGAGCATGCGCTCGCGGCTGCGATGGGAGAAGATACCATCGGCAGTGTCCATCAGTCCATCGAAGTGTAGACCACCAGTGAGGCAGAGCCAGGCAGTGGTGAGCAGCGCACCATGAACCAGGCTGGCGCAGCGTGACTGCTCGAGTAGACCGGAGCCAATCAAAAGGACGGCGCCGATCAGCAGACCAGCTGCAGGTAGATAAGGAGTCAACCCGGCCAGGTCGTCCTCGGCGGGCTGCCCGTCTCTACTGAAGCCGGCATTGAGACGAATGCCCGTGGGCAAGGCAGTGACGTATGAGATAGTGGTCAGCAAACGACCGAGATTCATCTAGTCTTCCCTGATGCTCCGGGAATCTCGGCGCTGTACTCCGGTCGATTGGCGAACCTTTCGGTGTTGTGAGCCACCAGGAGGTCTCGTTTGTCAGAGTAGTATTGCACCAGATCCTGTATGGCTTTCAAGATATCGGGATCGGACTCGAGATTCCAGGCGCGCTCGAGAATCTCGGGAATTACCTCCTCCGGGGAGATTCCCTGTCCGTCCTCCAGGGTGATCCGGCTCTCGCCGGTCCAGGGAAGAGTGATGTTGTCGGAGAAGTGAGCGACTATATCTGGTATCAGTGGCAGTGCTTCTCTAGTGCTCAGTGCGTAGGCGAAGATGCTGCGATTGCTGTCATTGCTCACGAAGCTCTCATGAGGACCGATGATTTCGGAAGCCCAGTCCATGAGCATCAGGGCGTGATCAGGCCGGTCCGGACCCTGATAGCTGTTCAGGGGAAGGTCGGCGAGCCTGGCCAGAATCGCCGCCAGAGGACGGCTCGTGGGGCTGTAGAATTCGATTGCCTCCGGCGGCCAGCGGAGCCCTTCGAGAACTCCTTTCAATACCAGGAGAGTGAAGGCGATCTTCGTATAGCTCTCGGGACTCTCTCTGCCCGTGTCCTTTACCTGATTGATACGGTCTTCGGGATCGAATAGAAGAATCGTTCCATAGAGGATGAAAAACCAGTCCCGTGCATTGAGCTTCGCCTTGCCTGCGAGTTTTTCCAGACGAGCCTGGACCTGCTTGCGGTGCCGCAACTCGCCCCGCTCTTCCTCGGAGCTCGCCAGACCGTCCAGGCGCCCGATCATCGCAGCTGATTCTTTCGTTTCCTGACACAGGCAGTAACAGACCGAGAGATTCAAAACCGTATCGAAGTCTTCCTCGATGCTCCGCACCGTCTCGAAATGCTCGGCGGCTTCTCTGTAACGGGAAAGGGACATGAGGGTAAAGCCGAGCTCGTAGTGGACGGTGGGATCATCCGGCGCCTGGCGGGCGCAGATCGCCAGAAGCATTGCAGCAAGCTCGTATTGCCGGACATCGATGAGTCGGTAGCCGGCCTCGAAGACTTCCCTGGCGCATGAATCGAGCTCGCTCGGCGCGTCTCCGTTGCCTTTCATCTTGGTGAGCAGTGTGGCGAGAGCCTGGGACGCCTCGAACTCTTCCGCCTGCTGCAGGAGGTCCACCATCATCGAGATGATCTCCGTATCATCAGGCTGCGAAAGCCAGAGCGGCTTGACGACCTCCAGGCAGTTGTCGAGGCGCCCTTCAGCCAGCAGTTTGCGTGCTTTCGCCAGGCTCTCTCCGGTGCTTTTCTGTTCTGTATCGGTCACGGCTCTGCTGTTTTTCTGCTTAAAACTTGGGCGGTTGGTCGGGCATTTTCGGTTAGAATGCCAATGATATATGGGTTCCCCTGCTTTGCCTACACATAGGGGGTATGGACGTGACTAGCAAACGCAAGACAATCATTGCCGGCAACTGGAAGATGAACAAGACTGCTAAAGAGGCAGCCGAGCTGGCTTCTGCCATCGCAAGCGGGGTCAAGGGCAAGAGCGATCTTCCGGAAATCGTCATCTGTCCTCCGTTCACCGGTTTGAGTGCTGCCGGACAGGCCCTGGCAGGCTCTCCCTGCGCCCTGGGGGCCCAGAACATGGACTATCGCGATGAAGGTGCTTTCACCGGCGAAGTCTCCCCGTTGATGCTCAAAGACCTGGGTGTCAAATATGTAGTGATAGGGCATTCGGAGCGCCGGCAGTTCTTCGGCGAGACCAATGCCACGGTCAATCTCCGGCTGAAGTCCGCTCTCAAGCATAAGCTCATCCCTATCGTCTGTGTCGGCGAGTCCCTGGACGAGCGTGAGGAAGGGCTCACCGACTCGGTGGTACGCCGTCAGGTGGCTGCCGCCCTTGCCGATCTCACCGACGGCGACGTGGAGCCCCTGATCATCGCTTACGAGCCGGTGTGGGCGATCGGCACCGGCAAGACCTGCGAAGCAGACGAGGCCAACCGTGTGGCCGCTCTGATCAGAGCAACCATCAACGAATATTTCGCCAACAATCACAAGGTCGGCGAGAAAGTGCCCATCCTCTATGGTGGCAGCGTCAAGCCCTCCAACGTGGAAGAGCAGCTTGCCAAACCCGATATCGATGGAAGCCTGGTGGGCGGAGCGAGCCTCACAGCCGATGACTTCCTGCCCCTCATCGAAGCCGGTTCCAAGCGCGTCAAGCTGACACCGTCAGGAGCCTGAGCTCAGATTTTGCGATAGTCTCTGGTGAGGTTCTTCTCGAGCCAGACATACATGCAGATGAACAGGTAGCGGCTACCCATCTCCTGGATCTTCAGCTTGGCCAGTCCGGTCCTGCGATTGCGCCAGGTGATCGGAATCGTGGTGAAAGTATAGCCCCGGGTGATTGCCTTGAGGGGCAGCTCCACCGTCAGGTTGAAATGGGGGGAGATGATCGGTCCGCAGCCATTCAAGGCGGACTTTCTGTAAGCCTTGAAAGCGTTGGTTATGTCATTGTGCCGGAGCATGAACAGGGTCTTGATGAACCAGTTCGCCATGCGGTTGAGGATGAGCTTGGGCAACGGGTAATCGATGATGCCGCCGCCTTTGATGAAACGGCTGCCGAAAACACAATCGTACCCTTCGTTGAGCTTGTCCCAGTAGCGCACCACATCGCGGCAGTCGTCGGACTCGTCAGCCATCATGATGGTGACGGCGTCTCCGGCTGCTGCATTGATCCCGCAGGTGACTGCCCGGCCGAAGCCGTTGGCGCCGGTGTTTTTCACCGGGGTGACTTGAGGATATTTCTGTGCCAGGGCGACGATGAGGTCCCAGGTGCTGTCGGTGCTTCCGTCGTCCACCACGACGATTTCGTGGGGGATTCCGTTGAGCTCGAGCTCCAGGTGAAGATGCTCCACCGTGGAAGTGATGCAGCCTTCCTCGTTCTTGCACGGGATGACGATGGACATGAGGGTGAGCCGGGGCAATTCCTCATTCCTGGTAAGGCTGGGGCTGGGAGCTTCAGGAGTGACTTTGTCGATAGTTAGCATGGAGTCTTTTCTCGAGTTCGATTATGTCGCGATTTCGAGCCAGTTGGGATTTTCCTCGGCGTGCTTGCAGATTTCTTCGAGAACGCTCTCGATTGGTGTGTCCACACGCCAGTCCCAAACTGATTCAGCCAGGGAACTGTCAAGCACCAGCCATGGTACATCAAAGGCCCGGTAGTTGTCATCGCCTGCCACGGTCCTCTCGCCATAACGGTCGGAAAGCCAGTCGGATAGCAGTTTTAGCGACATTGAGTTTTGTACGCCGCCGGCGACATTTATTACACGCGGCTTATCTTCGCCGCGGTACTGCATCTGCTTGAGGATGATGTTGGTGAGGTCACGGGGGTGCAGGCAGTCTCTCACCTGGTAGCCGGTTCCATTAAATCCCGTGTACCTTAAGCTTTTCTCTCGTATGTACGAGTTGATCCAGAAGGCGAAGATCCCCTGGTCGGGTCTGCCGAATTGTCCTGCTCCGGCCAGTACCCCGCATCGGTTGATCCAGACCGGGAAATCGAAAGTAAGCCCGTATTCCAGGGCGAGGACCTCGGAGGCGAGTTTCGAGGCACCATAGAGCGAGATGGGCGGAGCCGTGGAGAAGCCCTCGCTCACTCCGAGCTTGCTCGATCCCTGCGGGTACATGCCCGTCTCATCGGGCACATAAGCACGATCGCCCACTACCACGGGGAACTTGACCAGGTCTGCGATGCCATAGACACGACTGGTGCTGATTAAAATAAATCCAGATTTTCTCGTCTTAGCCAGCTCGAGTAGATTGATCGATCCGTAGAGGTTGTGGTCGAGGAGTTGTCTGGTGCTGGTGGTGCCGTCTACGCCGGCGAGAACGCTGGGATTGGCGGCACATTCGATGATCCAGTCCGGGTCTTTGACACATTCGATGTCGGCTGGCTGTCTCTGGTCGGCGTAAAAAACTTTTACACCGAGCTTTTCGAGAATCGATTTGTTGATGGTGCTGCCGGAGCGGATGAAATTGTCGCAACCGCTAATCTCGATGGAGGAGTCGTGGGCAAGGAGGCTCTTCGCTATGGTGCTGCCGACGAATCCGCAAATGCCCGAAATAAATATCTTCATCATCGAATATTACTAAAAAATCGGGAAAAGAGCCGGTTGAAAGTTGTAAATTGGTTCGTCGCAGAAAGAGGACATAAGAGGTTCCAATCTATGAGCGTAGTCATTATTAGTGGTTCTTCAGGCTTGATCGGCTCGGAGGCTGCTCGCTATTTCGCCGCTGCCGGACACACCGTGGTCGGCATCGACAATGACCTCCGCAAAGTCTTCTTCGGCGAAGAAGCCTCCACCGCCTGGAACAGGCAACGTCTCGAAGAGGAGCTCGGCGAGCGTTACAGACATCTTTCCGAAGACATTCGCGATCAGAAAGCAATCGAGAAAATCTTCGCCGAGTACGGTACCGACATCAAGCTGGTGGTCCACACCGCCGCCCAGCCATCCCACGACTGGGCCGCCTCGGACCCCCTCACTGATTTCAACGTCAACGCCAATGGCACTCTTCATCTGCTGCAAGCCACCAGGACTCACTGTCCTGAAGCTGTATTCATCTTCACCTCCACCAATAAAGTCTATGGCGATACTCCCAACCGTCTGCCTCTCGAAGAGCTGGCGAGTCGTTATGAGATTGCTGGCGACCATACTTATTTCGAAGGCATTCGCGAAGACATGTCGGTGGACGCCACCCTGCACAGTCTCTTCGGTGTCTCCAAGCTGGCTGCCGATGCCCTGGTTCAGGAGTACGGGAAATATTTCGGTATGAAGACCGCCTGCTTCCGCGGTGGCTGTCTCACCGGACCGAATCACTCGGGCACCCAGCTCCATGGATTTCTCGCCTATCTCGTCAAATGCGTGGTCACCGGAGACCACTATCAAGTCTTCGGCTACAAAGGCAAACAAGTCAGAGACAACATCCACAGCAGCGATCTGATCAGCGCTTTCGATGAGTTCTTCAAGGCCCCGAGAAGCGGCGAAGTCTATAACATCGGCGGCGGACGTTTCAGCAACTGCTCGATGCTCGAAGCTATCACCATAACCGAAGAGCTCGCCGGCAAGAAACTCAACTGGACTTATAACGAGCAGAACCGGATTGGCGATCATATCTGGTACATCAGCGACAACGGCAAATTCGCCGGGCACTACCCGCGGTGGAAGCAAGAGTATTCGATCAATGCACTGCTCGAAGAAATCTATGAAGCCAACGCCGCCCGCTGGAGCCCGAAAGACAAATCCGTCGTCGTGGTGCCCGGGATGTCGTCGGCTACCGCCAAGTAACAGAGACGGCCAGGATGGACAGCATCGTGAGCGAAGAGAGAGAAAACCTGCAGGTGCAGGGCTCGAGCAGTGCCGAGCTGCAGTCGATCTATCGGGCCCGTTTCGACGCCACCGCCGAGCGCCGCCGGGAAGTCTGGCGAACCCTGGTGGAAGAGTTCTTTCAAAAATACATCCCCGACAATGCTGTAGTGGTCGATATCGGCGCAGGCTATTGCGATTTTTCGAACAATCTCAAAGCGAAAAGAAAGATCGCCATGGACCTCAATCCCGATTTGAAGAGCCGAGCTGCTGCCGATGTCGAGGCGATCATGACCAATGTCTGCGAGACCTGGCCGGTGGAAAGCGAAAGCGTGGACGTTTGCTTCAGCAGCAACTTCATCGAGCATCTGCCCAGCAAAGAAGCCCTCGGTCATTGCCTGGCTGAGTGCCACCGCGTCCTCAAGCCCGGCGGCAAAGTGATTTTTCTCGGTCCCAATATCCGTTTCTGTTATGACGTCTACTGGGATTTCTTCGACCATATGATCCCCCTGAGCGACCGCTCGGTTTGCGAAGCCCTGACGATCTCGGGTTTCTCCGTTAGCGAGTCCATCGCACAGTTCCTCCCCTACACGATGCAGGGCAAGACCCCTGCTCACCCGTTTCTGGTTAAGACCTATTTGAAGCTGCCTTTTGCCTGGAAGTTCTTCGGCAAGCAGTTTCTGGTAACCGGAACAAAGAGGTAAAGTCCGACCGGTCACAATTGCTCTCCGGACATCCAGATTCGTTTATAATGACAGGCTGGACTAATCTGGAGAGGTGTCAGAGTGGTCTATCGTGCGGTCCTGGAAAGACCGTCTGCGCTAAAACGCAGCGAGGGTTCGAATCCCTCCCTCTCCGATCTTTGATTAACGACTACGGCAGGCGTCATGGAACATTTCGTCGAAAAGCTTGACGACATATCGAAAACTTTCCAAGACATTGAAAAGCAGCTTTCCGATCCGGAAGTAGTCTCGGATCAGTCTCGCCTCAAAACCCTCGCCCGTACACGCCGCCAGCTAGAGCCGACAATCTCCACTTATCAAGAATGGCAGCAAGTCCAGAAGGATATCGAGGAGTGGCAGGCTTTCCTGCGGGACAGCCAGGACAAAGACGAGCGCCTGCAGCTCGAGAAAGAGCTGGAAGCTTCGAGAAAACGAGACGAAGAGCTGGTGGAAGAGCTCAAAGTCCTGCTTCTCCCGCGCGATCCCAACGACGATAAAGACATCATGGTCGAGATTCGGGCAGCCGCCGGTGGCGATGAGGCGTCCCTTTTCGCCGGCGACCTCTTGCGTCTCTATATGAAGTACGCC
Organism: Cyanobacteria bacterium HKST-UBA02; assembly: GCA_020431945.1. The sequence continues at coordinate 19,973 of JAGQHH010000026.1, forward strand.
GATCGTCTGGGCTGGCCCTACAACATCGAGAGCTGTCACGAAGGCGAGGTGGGCGGCTACAAAGAAGTCATCTTCAGCGTCAAGGCGGACGGCGCCTACAGCAAATTCAAGTACGAGTCCGGGGTGCACCGTGTCCAGCGCGTGCCCCAGACCGAAGCTTCCGGGCGGGTGCATACTTCAACCGCCACGGTAGCGGTCATGCCCGAAGCCGAAGAAGTGGATGTCGAGCTCATCGAAAACGACATGGAGATCTCCACCATGCGCTCGGGCGGTGCCGGCGGTCAGAACGTCAACAAGGTGGAGACCGCCGTGTTGCTGCGCCACCTTCCCACCGGCATCCTCATCCGCTCCACCGGCGCGCGCACGCAAGGGCAAAACCGCGAACTCGCTTACGAGATCCTCAAGGCCAAGCTCTATCAGATCGAGGAGGACAAACAGAAGGCCGAGTCCGAACGCGCGTATGGCGAGAAAGGCGACGTCGCCTGGGGCAACCAGATCCGCTCGTACGTGTTCCAGCCCTACACGCTCGTGAAGGATCACCGCCTGAACCTGGAGAACGGCAACGTCCAGGCGGTCATGGACGGCGACATCGACCTGTTCATCGAGGCCGCGCTGCTCGCGGGGCTCGGCGGGCTCAAGGCCCCGGAGGGGAGCAAGTGACCACGGAGACGAACCCGGTCCTCGGCGACGAGAACGATCAGATCCGGTCCCGGCAGGAGAAGCGGACCCGGCTCGAGGAGGCGGGCATCTCCGTCTATCCGAACGGCTACCCCGTGACCCACTGCGCGACCGAGGCGGTGGCGGCGTACGAGCGGGCCGCGGCCGAAGCGGGCGACGGCGAACCGGCGCGCGTGGAGGTCTCGATCGCGGGGCGACTCATGTCGCGTCGCAAGATGGGGAAGGCGTCGTTCCTGCACCTGCAGGACCGCTCGGGTCGCGTGCAGATCTATCTCAAGAAGGACATCGTGGGCGAGGACGCCTACGAGCGTCTGACGCTCGCGGATCTCGGCGATTTCCTCGGCGTCTCCGGCTCGATGTTCGTGACGCGTACGGGCGAGGTCACGGTGCAGGCGGAGTCCTGGACGTTCCTCGGCAAGGCGATGCGTCCGCTGCCCGACAAGTGGCACGGCCTCGTGGACAAGGAGTCGCGGTTCCGGCAGCGGTACCTGGACCTGCTCGTGAACGAGGAGTCGCGTCGCGTGTTCGTGGCGCGGACGCGCGTGATCTCCGCGATGCGTCGCGTGCTGGACGCGAAGGATTTCCTCGAGGTCGAGACGCCGGTCCTCCAGCCGATCTACGGCGGCGCCTCCGCCCGACCGTTCCGCACCACGCACAACGCGCTCGGCATCACGCTCTTCCTGCGCATCGCGAACGAGCTGTACCTCAAGCGCTGCCTGATCGGCGGGCTCGAACGCGTGTACGAGTTCGCGAAGGACTTCCGGAACGAGGGCATGGATCGCTCGCACCTGCCGGAGTTCACCATGGTGGAGGTCTACCAGGCTTACGCGGACTACCGGGCGGGCATGGATCTCGTGGAGGAGCTCGTGGCCGCGGCCTGCGAGGCGGCGAACGGCACGCTGCAGATCGAGTACCAGGGCCGCGCGCTGGACTTCTCCAGGCCGTGGCGGCGGCTGCCGTACTTCGAGGCGCTGGAGCGCGCGACGGGAGCGGACCTCTCCGATCTGGACGAGGCACGGATCCGCGGCCTGTGCGAGAAGCACCGGGTCGAGCTGGAGGGAGATCCCTCGGCCGCGAAGATGCTCGACGAGCTGTTCGGCGTCGTGGTCGAGCCGGATCTGTTCGAGCCGACGTTCGTGACGGACCACCCCAAGGTGATGTCGCCTCTTTCCAAGGAGAAGCCGGAGGATCCGCGACTGGTGGAGCGCTACGAGCCGTACCTCGCGTGCATGGAGGTCGGCAACGGCTTCTCCGAGCTGAACGATCCGGTGGAGCAGCGCCGACGTTTCGAGGACCAGCTTCGCCTCGCGAAGCGGGACGAGGACACGATGGTGCTGGACGAGCCGTTCCTCCGGGCGATGGAGCACGGCATGCCGCCGGCGTCCGGGCTCGGCATCGGCGTCGATCGCCTGGTCATGATCCTCACGGGGCAGGAGCAGATCCGCGAGGTCGTGCTGTTCCCGCAGATGCGGCCGGAGGCGACCGGTTCCGCCGACGATGGCGACGGCGACCTCGCCGAAGCCCCGGAGACGACGTGAGCTTCGAGTGGTTCGTGGCGAGTCGGTACCTGCGGGCGCGCGGACGCTCGCGGTTCCGCTCGCTGATCACGGCGCTCGCGGTGGGCGGCGTGTCCGTCGGGGTGGCGGCGGCGATCATCGTGCTCGGCGTGATGAACGGCTTCTCCACCGAGGTGCGTTCGCGGATCGCGGGCACGAACGGCCACATCCAGCTGCTCGATCCGAACGAGCAGGGCCTGGCCGACGTGGAAGGCATCCAGCAGAAGGTCCGCGGGATCGACGGCGTGGTGGCCACGTCTCCGTTCGTGTTCGGCGAGATCCTGCTCACGTCGGATCGCGACTCCGAGGGCGCGATTCTCCGCGGCTTCGATCCGGCGCGCGAGGGCGACGTCACCGACGTGCCGAAGGGCTTCACTCCGGCCGACGCTTCGGTGGACCCGCAGCCGCTGGCCGACGGCACGTCGCTGCCGGGCATCATCCTCGGCGTGAACCTCGCGGCCAAGCTCCGCGCGGGCATCGGCGACACGGTCACCGCGACCGTTCCCGACGCGCGGCGTCGCGGCATCCCGCGCATGCGGAGCTTCGTGGTCACGGGCCTGTTCGAGTCCGGAATCTATGAGTTCGATCAGGCGACGTCGCTGACGTCGCTGGAGGCGGCGCGTGACGCGCTGGATCTCGGCGATCGCACCACGGGCATCCTCGTGCGCGTGGACGACATGGACGCCGCGCCCGCGATCGCGGATCGCATCATGGCGAGCGTCGAGTCGCCGCGCGTGTGGGCGAACAACTGGATCAGCCAGAACCACCAGCTGTTCCTGTGGATGAAGATCGAGAAGATGATCGGCTACCTCGTGTTCGCGATCATCCTCACGGTGGCGGCGTTCCTGATCGCGTCCACGCTGATCATGATCGTCCTCGAGAAGACCCGGGAGATCGGCATCCTCATGTCGATCGGCGCGGGGAGGGACGGCGTACGCCGCGTGTTCCTGCTGGAAGGAATCGCGATCGGCGGGCTCGGAACCGCGATCGGCTGCGCGCTCGGCGCGCTCGCGTGCTTCGTCCTGGATCACTACCGGTTGAACCTGCCGGGCGATGTCTACTTCGTGGAGACCCTGCCGGTGCAACTCTGGTGGGGCGACGTGGTGATGGTCTGCGGCCTCGCACTCGTGATCTGCCTCGTGTCGGCGCTCTACCCGTCGTGGAGCGCGTCCCGGCTCGTGCCGGTGGAGGCGATCCGTTATGAGTGATCGCGCGATCCAGGCGATCGAGCTGCGGCGCGTGTTCCGCTCGGGTCCGCAGACGCTCGAGGTGCTGGGGGGAGTGTCGATGGAGGTGCGTCCGGGGGAGATGGTCGCCATCGTGGGACCGTCCGGCTCGGGCAAGAG
>JAGQHH010000316.1 GCA_020431945.1 Cyanobacteria bacterium HKST-UBA02
CCTATTCCGCCTACTGCCAGAACGTAGAAGAACTGATTCCCTGGCGCACTCTCACCGGCAGGAAGCAGACCTATCAAGACCACGAGGCATACATTGCCTATGGCGAGAATCTACCCGTCTACAAACCCAGAGCGGAGGCGAGTGTCACTGGCGATCTCGTCGAGACGAACGGAGACAAGAGAAGCCTTGTTCTGAACTATCTTACTCCCCACGGCAAGTGGCATATACACTCGACATTTGGTGATACCCTGCGGATGAAGACTCTCTCGAGAGGTATCGAGCCAGTCTGGATAAACGATAAGGACGCCGACCTGATCGGTGTCGAAGACAATGACTGGGTAGAGGTTCTGAACGACCACGGAGTAATGTGCACCCGGGCGAATGTGAGTGCACGGATTCCCAGAGGGCTCGTTATGATCTATCACTCCCCGGAGCGTACAGTCGGGATTCCGAAGTCGCGACAGAGAAGCATGAAGCGGGGAGGAGGCCATAACAGTCTTACGAGAGCACGCCTGAAACCTCTCTTCATGACCGGTGGCTATGCTCACCATACTTACGCCTTCAATTACTGGGGTCCGCAAGGTGTAAATCGGGACACCTTCGTTGTGATCAAGAAGCTCGACAACCCGGTTTTTTGAGGAGATTAAAAGATGGATGTGCGAGCTCAAGTATCGATGGTTTTCCATCTGGACAAGTGTATCGGCTGCCATACCTGCAGCGTGGCTTGCAAGAATGTCTGGACAGACAGACAGGGTGCCGAATATATGTGGTGGAATAACGTAGAAACGAAACCCGGCACGGGCTATCCCACTCTCTGGGAAGACCAGGGACACTATAAGGGAGGCTGGAAGCTCGAGGGTAAAGACCGCCTCAGACTGAGATCCCAGAACAAGCTCGATTCCTTTCTCAAGCTTTTCTACAATCCGAACCAGCCAGGACTCGATGACTACTACGAACCCTGGACCTATGAGTATGCCAATCTCTTCAATGCCGAAGAAGGCGATGACCAGCCGACTGCCATCCCAATTTCGCAGATTACGGGCGAGCCGATGAATATCGAGGCGGGTCCCAACTGGGATGATGATCTGTCAGGATCACCTGTATATGCCGAGAACGACTTCAATCTCGACGAGCTCACCGATGAGGAGAGAGCCCAGCTGTTCGAGATCGAGCGAATCTCGATGTTTTATCTCCCCAGAATCTGCAATCACTGTGCTAATCCGAGCTGTGTCGCCTCCTGCCCTTCCGGCGCACTCTACAAGAGAGGAGAAGACGGCATCGTTCTGGTCAATCAGGAGGTATGCAGAGGCTGGCGCGCCTGCGTGGCCGCATGCCCATATAAAAAGATCTATTACAACTGGAAGACGGGCAAATCGGAGAAGTGCATACTCTGCTATCCCAAGCTTGAGACGGGCCAGATTCCCAACTGCTTCCAGTCTTGTGTCGGTCGCATCCGCTATCTCGGCGTTCTTCTCTACGATGCCGACCGTGTGGCAGACGCTATGCGGGTACCTGACAGGGCGCTTGTTGAGTCTCAACGGAGCATCCTGCTCGACCCTTCGGATCCCGCAGTAATATCTGCGGCCAGGACTAACGGGGTATCCGAGGAATTCCTTCAGGCTGCCCTCAATTCTCCGGTCTACAAGTACGTGATGGAATGGAAACTGGCCCTGCCGCTTCACATCGAATACCGGACAATGCCGATGCTCTTCTACGTCCCGCCCCTCTTGCCTGTCATGGGCAAGCTGGACAACGGCATCTACGAACATACCACCGAGAGTTTTTTCACGGCTGTCGAAAACTCCAGGGTTCCGATCAAGTATCTTGCCACTCTATTCGGAGCCGGCAATGAGGAGGTCGTGGTGGCAGCCATTAAGAAGCTGATGGCAGTTCGGTACTATATGCGTTCCCTCGATATGGACGACATAGATCTGGTAGAAATCAGCAAGGCGCTCAGAGAAGGCGACACGAGCCCAGAGGAGGCCATGGCCATCTATAGAATGACCGCTCTGCCGACCATCTACGAGCGTTATGTGATTCCTCCTATTCAGCGGGAAGAGACCATCGAGGCGACCTGCAGCCCGGAGGTCTGCAAAGGATGTACTGGCATGGGCGTTAGCGTTTCGATCGATAGAGGTCCTTGATCATGGTGGATTCGATTACAGCAAAGGGAGACGCAATGAAGAGCCTGGCTGTTCTTCTCGAATACCCCAGGAAATCGTTCCTCAAGGATCTTGACACCGTAATGGTCGAGCTTGACGAAAGTTGCCCGCAGGCAGCCGCCAGTATTCGAAAGTTCCGCCAGGAGCTTGGCGAGAGATCCGTATGTGACATGGAAGAGCTGTTTACCAGGACATTCGACGTAGCGCCTATCGTCTGCCCGTATATCACGGCTCATATTTACGGAGACGAGAATTTCGACAGAGGAAGGCTCATGTCGGCACTCTCGAGCAAATTCCTGGAGAGGGGATTCGAGCCCGGAACAGAGCTTCCCGATCATATTGCCGTATTGCTCAGATTCGCCCCTTATCTGGACGCGGACGAGCTGTCGGAATTGTCTGACTTCTGTCTCAAACAGCCCGTCGGTAGCTTGGTCGATTCGCTTCGTGAAGCAAAAAGTCCTTACCTTCATGTATTCGAGGCGATCCAGCAAATCATCGAAGGCAGGAGCGTATTTCGCGCAGGACTTGAAGGAGCTGGCAGGCATGATTGATTCATTTCTCTACATAGCACTCCCTTACGTTGCGATTACAATCTGCATTGTCGGATCGATATACAGAATCAGGAAAGAGCCCATGACCTATTCGGCTCTCTCCTCGCAGTTTCTCGAAAACAACGGTCTCATGTGGGGATCCTTGCCATGGCATATAGGCATCATCCTAATCCTACTGGCCCATTTCCTGGCCTTTATCTGTCCAGACGTATGGCAAAAGCTCCTCTCGGATCGAACGGTTCTCCTGACTGTCGAGGTTCTGGGCTATGGTCTTTCAATCCTCTGCATTCTCGGCCTTGTGGTTCTTGCGATCCGGAGACTCACCTCTTCCAGAATTCAGGCAGTAACCACTGTGATGGATCTTATTGTCCTCTTCCTCCTGCTCGTACAGGTCGGATGCGGTCTGATGATCGCCGTGCAGTACCGGTGGGGCGCCCTCTGGAGCACCGGCACCACCTGCCAGTACATCTGGAGCCTCATGACACTTCGGCCCGACTTGGCTTATATTCAGGATCTTCCCCACGTGGTGAAAGCTCATATCATCGGAGCCTGGCTCTTGATCCTGTTGATTCCGTTTTCCCGCCTGCTTCACCTCTTCTCGGTGCCCCTGGCTTATCTCACTCGACCTCCCCAGAACGTCGTCTGGGCGAATCCAAGAAGGGCCGAAACCAGCAATGAGATCTTCATCAGGGAGGAATCGAGACGTCATTTCGTCCTGGCTGCTGCAGGGATCCTTTTTGGCGGGTTCCTGCTGGTTGTCGGGACCTTCGACAAGATATTCCAGTTCTTCTTCGGGCCACGCCTGTCCGCCGACGATGAGACCAGACTCATGCATGAGAAGCTGGAGCGGCTCAAGATCACCGCCGAGCAACGCTCTCTCGAGGTAGAGAGGAGGGAGAGCCGATATATCTTCGTGTCAGCTCTCAAGGACCTGAGCGAAATCGAAGGAAAATATTTCATCGACTTCGACATGCGGCCGGGAATTGCATTCAAGGGAAAAGATGGGCTGCCCATCATGATCTCAGCCAAGTGCACTCACCTTGGCTGCACCGTCGGGAACAAGCTCGACGATCAGGGACGAATACTCTGCCCGTGTCATGTATCCTACTTCGATATCGTGACAGGCAAACCCAATGACGGGGCTCCGGCCAAAGCGCCACTGCCTCATCTCAGCTGGGTTCTCATGAACAAGACTGGCGAAGTTCTGGTTAGATACACTCCGGGCAAGCAATCCGAGGGAAATCTCGCTCCTGACGCAATTGCTGGCGCCGGGGTCTATGTTAGTAAAGAGGACGTCTGAGGAGCAGGGCTATGGTTGATGGCAAGCAAACGAGCAATGCCGATTCGCAGGCGAAGAGCTTCGCCGGGCGGATCACAAGCTTCATCACGGAGCGCTTCCCCGTCGAAAAAATGAATTTTCATTACATGGTGGAGAAGAAGGAAGTTCCCGTGCACTCCATGAGCTGGGGCTACTATACCGGCGGACTGACCTTCTTCTTTTTCGTGATTCAGGTCATAACCGGTCTATTTCTTATCTTTTACTATCAACCTACCGTAAGCGATGCCTTCCTTTCCGTGGAGTTCATCAACAACCATGTCAGCGGGGGCTCGCTTATTCGAAACATGCATGCCTGGTCGTCGTCAGCCATGATCTTTTTTGCGATGCTCCACCTGATTGTCGCATTCGCAATGAAATCTTTCGTCAGACCCCGCGAGGTCACCTGGATTGCCGGCGTGCTGCTCCTGTTTATCACTTTCACTTTCGGCTTCACCGGCTATCTCCTGCCCTGGAACCAGATAGCAGTCAATGCCACCAAGGTAGGTCTGCAGTCGATCGAGGATGTGGGCCAGTATCTTCCAGGCATGCTCTCGACTCTGCCTCAGATATTGCGCGAGACATTCCAGGGCGAGGCAAGCGTCGGCCAGTCCACCCTGGGACGGTTCTATGCACTGCATGTGGTGATTTTACCCCTGTGCCTCGTAGCGCTTCTCGGTCTACATCTCTTCCAGGTGCAGTTGCATGGTATGAGCCAGGGTGTGGACGAGAAGCCCAGAAAGACTGAGAAGTTTTTTACGGCCTTTTTCTTCAAGGATCTCGAGGTCTGGGCCGTCGCGTTCTTCGTCCTATTCGTTCTGGCCCTATGCGTTCCCTTTGAAGCATTCCTGCCCTTTCCTCTGCTTGCTCCCTACGATCCTCTCGGGGCGACGCCGGCCGGTATCAAGCCGGAGTGGTACTTCTTTTTCGTATATTATCCCCTCGAGATGCTTCCTTTCTGGGTGATTCTACTTCTCAGCCTGGCTGCGGTCGTGGTTCTCTTCCTCACCCCCTGGATCTTCAAAGGCACAAACAGAAAGACACTGCGGTTCATTGCTCTTCTTGCAGCAGCCTATTTGATCGTGATGACTGTATTCGGCCAGAACATTTACGAGGCTCTCAAATCATGACTGCGCTGTTTGACCATCGATCCCAGCTGCTGTTTCTTGCCCTGCCAGGGCTTGCCCTGCTCCTCTCCTGGAACTCAGCCGCCGGTGCTTACCCGCAATTCCAGGAGTTCGTTGAAAAAAGATCGCATCAACCGGTGAACTGCGCAATGTGTCATGTGAACGGAAATGGTCCCGATGGCCATCAAACGGGACAGATAGGCGGTTTGAACGAAGATGAGCTCAAGCGGCTCAACGAGGCCCGGGCTGCTTTAGAAAAGGGCAAGAACGTGAACAGCCCTATCCTAAATGCGTTCGGCAATGAGATTGTCCGCAGCCTGGGCCGGAAGGAAATCATCTCATTGATGAAAGAGCCTGAAAAAATGTATAACGAGCTCCCCGCTGACTCGGACCTTGATGAGGACGGCGTGCCCGACCGGGAGGAGTATCTCGATGGTACCGATCCTACCAACAGGTACCACGCGGCACCTTTAAAACTTTTCCTGATTAATCTCAACCGGAACAAGGTGCATGTAATACTGGCTGCAGTAGCGATTTTCTCAATCAACTTCGGATTAGTACATATGATTCGCGGAATATCTCTTCTTTCTGAGAAGAAGAGGTAGAAGTGTTGAGGAATAATTGGGTAACAACCAGTAACCATTTAGACATCTCGATGTCAAGCAAATAGCCTGAGGGTAGGGTTCCTAGTCGGTTACTGAAATGATCAAGCCAGGAGAAACAAACACTACACTTAAGCTGTTGCTTAGTATTTTTGTTTTACTACAAGTTGCATTCTACCCCCTGGGCGCTTCAGCGCAAGCAGGCGATGGGGACACGCAAGGGTCTAAGAGCCCGGCGCCGGAGAATGCATCACAGCCTGATGAGAAGCCTGAGTTGCGGGGGATACCATCGGACAATTCAGAAGCCACCGACAGCGGTGACCCCCAAGGCACTGCCAGCGGTGAAGAGCCTGTCGTCCTTTCCGGAACAATAAGCGCCGACTACGAGAAGTCATGCCACCTGGCCGATCAGATACTTCGCAAGGAGCTGGAGCTCCTTCGTCTCAACACCGGATTTCGGATTCTCACTACCAAACAGGGAAAATGGAAGCGCTGGCGTACATTTGCCTACAACATGGGCGGATCGGCTGTTTCGTTCTCCGGCATAACCACAATCTGCGCAGAGAACTGGCGAACCTGGCGTAAGCCAGCCCGAGCGGATCGTACCGTGCTCCGCTCGGGACCGATTCTCCTTCTCATCGGGCACTGTATAGGCTTGAGCGGCGCGGTAATCGAAGGCTCCCTCGATAAGCTCGAGGAATACAGGAACTGGCGCCAGGGACTCAGTCCGGCCGCTCACACCGAGAAAGTGATAAAGCTCAAGAAAGATATCGACGATCTGTTCAACCAGCGCGAAGCCCTTCTTTCTGCCAGCAACAGCCTCTCCGCCGATCAGCGAACACTGGCGTCCGCAGAAAGCAGAGTACTGAAGGGAATCAGGGATCAGGGATTGATCGAGTATGCGAATTTCTACATTAGGGCAAGAAAAAGAGCAGTTTCACGCGACTTCGAATACCTGAACACCATCGGCATTACTACCACGGGTGGTTTCCAGGGTTCCATCAACGGCTATATGGCCGTCGAGAAGAGAGATCGAAAATACGCTCAGGCTGCCGGTCTAGGTTTCCTCGAGTCCGGCTCGCTCATCGTGCTCGCTCCCTGGATGAGCAAGGGTACCCAGATCGTAACCGGAAAGATTGTCGGAAAGAACATCAAGAAGAAGCTCGGAGACCTCGGAGACACGTCCCTCGAGAAACTGACCTCGGATCTCGACGATCTGAAGAAAAAGAAGATCTACACACCCAGGAGCGATCGCTCCGGCGACATCGAGAAGAGAGTCGTCGCCTACGATGCGGCCAGGGGAGTATTCGACCAGCAAAAACTTTTCAATGCAGGCGAGAAGAAAAAGGGCGATGCAGCCTGGAGAGAGAGAGTCTTCTTCAACGCGATAGTGGGTGGAACCAAGATGGCCTGGGGAACCAATCTCGCTTACGGCGGTTTCAGATACGCAGGCAAGAGTGTCAAGACCAACCCCAGAAATTTCTCCAAGTTCGTAGCGATCGGCTCGACCAATTATGTAGCCGGCACGGGGACATGGATGTTCGATGCTCTGCAGTCCAGAGCTCGCGGAGAAATGGACCTGTTTACCATGGGTGTTCAGCAGTCCACTCCCATTCATAAGCTGAACCGCCGTATGGCATCACTCGAGAAAATCGAAGAAGGTCTCGGGAAATAGGAGCCCAAAGAGTGGAAAACAAAGTCAGTGCCGGCTCGATAACGGTACTAGCAGCAAATACGATTGCCTTTTGTGCTTGCTTTGCCTGCTGGATGATGTATGGGGTTCTTATCACCTTTCTGGTCGATAACGGCATATTCCACTGGGATAAAGCGCAAATGGGCTGGCTGATCGGTATTCCCGTCCTCACCGGATCGATTATCAGGCTACCGATAGGTGTGCTCACAGATCAATACGGCGGCAGACGAGTTTTCACCATCTTGATGATGCTCGCCGCCGCTGCGGTCTATTGCGTCAGCTTCTGCAACTCCTATATCGAATTCTTGATTGCCGGGCTCTGTTTCGGAATCAGCGGAGCGTCTTTTGCCGTGGGAATCGCCTACACCTCGGTCTGGTTTCCCAGAGAAAGGCAGGGCACCGCCCTGGGCATCTTCGGAGCCGGCAATGCCGGAGCCGCTGTTACGAGCCTGCTCGCTCCACACTTGCTCATTGCTCTCACCGATCATATGAAAAATCTAGACAGCTGGAGGATGATGCCCCGGATTTATTCTGGTGTCCTTCTGGGAATAGCGATTCTCTTCTTTCTGGTTACTAAAGAGAAACGGGCCGAGCATACCGAAGGGCTGACCATGGCTCAAAGGCTGGCTCCTTTGAAACAACTGCAAGTCTGGCGGTTCGGGCTCTACTACTTTTTTGTTTTTGGTGGCTTCGTGGCGCTAGCTCAATGGCTCGTGCCCTATTATCTCAATGTCTATCACATGTCCCTGGCTACGGCCGGCTTGATGGCTTCATTATTCAGCCTCCCATCGGGCGTCATTCGTGCTCTCGGCGGCTGGATGTCAGACCTATGGGGTGCTCGTTTCGTCATGTATTTCGTGCTGGTCTCATGCCTGGTGGCATGTTGTCTCCTTTCCGTACCCAGAATGGACATTCAGTCACCCGGTCAAGGGGTGATGGCTCTTGCCAAAGGCACCGTAACATCGGTGGATTCGTCACAAATCAAAGTTGGTGAGCAGACCTATAAACTACGGTCAGTGATCAGAGGCAACCTCCTTACCATCGCTGACGATAACAACGAGCTCATCGTCTGGCCTACCTTCGCTTCCTGGCAGGAGCCGCTGGTGAAGGTAGGAGACACCGTCGAGAAGAAGCAGATCATCGCCAGGGGGGTTACCCACATATTCTTTCAAGCCAATGTCTGGATCTTCTCGGCCCTGGTACTGGTAATCGGCATTATGACCGGCATCGGAAAGGCAGCTGTGTACAAGCATATTCCCGATTACTTTCCCGAAAGTGTCGGTGTGGTTGGTGGCATAGTCGGAGTGCTCGGTGGTCTGGGAGGCTTCGTGGGACCGATCGTATTCGGAGAACTCCTGAAATGGACGGGAATATGGACTACCTGCTGGATCAGCCTGACAGCCCTGGTGGCAGTCTGTCTTGCCTGGATGCACTGGACCGTTACTCATATGATGAACGAGAAGCAGCCACGTCTGGCCAAACAATTTGAGCGCCTCCACAGCAGTTGATCGCGTTATCGACACTGAAGCTGTCTGCCTGAGCAGCGTTTGTTGCGAAACAAAAACCTCGCCAAAGCCCTCATTTAAACAGATACATGAGGTTTCGCTGCGGTGCCTGCTGTTGTCGATCTCTCATGATTGCTATTATCAGCCCGAGTGATTTCATGGAAAGAGGGTGCTTCGATGTCAGAGCCGGTGCTCATTCAAGGGGGTATGGGAGTGGCTGTCTCCAACTGGAGACTGGCCCGCGAGGTTTCTCTGGCCGGACAGCTCGGGGTGGTCTCAGGAACTCTCCTGGATGTCGTCATGTCTCGCCGATTGCAAGATGGCGATCCGGGCGGTCATATACTGCGGGCCCTGGAGAAGTTCCCTGACAGGCTGATTGCGAATGAGATTATCGATCGATACTATATCGAAGGCGGCAAGCCGAAAGGATCGCCATACAAGCTTTTGCCAATGCACGGCATGACACCGGAAAGATTCCTGACCGAGATCACTGTTGCTGCCAATTTCGTAGAGGTTTTCCTGGCCAAGGAGGGCCACGATGGTCTGGTTGGCATCAACTATCTGGAGAAGATCCAGTTACCTACATTGCCGTCATTGTTCGGAGCTCTTCTTGCCGGAGTCGACTA
>JAGQHH010000317.1 GCA_020431945.1 Cyanobacteria bacterium HKST-UBA02
GGGGAAGCTTCCCCCCTTCCTTTGCTTCGTCGGGCTCAGTTCACCGACCGAGCCAGCAGACCCGCCTTGAGGTCACCGGTTCCGGAGTGGTTCCGGCTGTTGCGGCTCACGGCGGCCAGAGCGGCCTTGCGGCGCTGACGCGGGGTGAGGTTCTTGTCGAGGCGGACGATCAGCACCGGGTTGACCGGTTCCTGGTGGTGGCGGACGGAGCCGTTGCGACGGCGCGAGCGCTTGTCGGTCTTGGCGTCACGCGCCTGGCGGGTGCCGGCGTGGAAGCCCATCTCGTCCAGCGCCTCGGCGATCTCGACCCGGGCGGCCGCGCGGCTGAACCGGCGGAGACGGTCGTGCTCGAAGTCGTCGTCGTGCCGCTCGTACTCGCGGCGCTTGCGGTTGCCGACGTCACCGCCGGGGCGGCCCGCCAGGCGCCGGAACTCGCCACCGCGCTTGACGAAGAGGCGGCGACGCCCGCGCACCGGCTCGAAGAGCTCGCTGATCGGCTCCAGGTCGTCGGCACCGAAAGCATCGACGAAGGCGAACTCGTCGATCTCGTCGAAGTTGCGGCCGGCGAAAGCGGGCTGGAAGCTGAACGGCGAGATGGCGGCGATGTTGGTGAAAGCATTCATCGTTGGTTCTCCTGATTCGATGAAAAGACAATCTCTTGGCGTGGCAGACCGGTACTTTCAGCGAGGATGCTGATCCGAAGGTCTGGTTTGGTGGGCAGATATTATGTCCGGGTGAATGAGCTCCTTGTGTTTGTTGAAAACGAGAGATACCCTTTCGTATCACGAATAACGTCCAGAACCTAAAAGACGGGGGAAGGGTCTATAAATGCTCGGAGAGCTTGAAACAAAAGCGGTGATTGAAGCTCAAGACTTGAGCCGGATTGATCATGTAAGTGATGGCATACGTAGTATCACCATGCGTTAGCCTTCGCGCACGTCGGCCAACCGGTTAATCTGTGTCCTTTGAATTAAAAAAAACTATAGTGGATAGTAAAAAGTGATTCAACGAAAAGAGAGAAAACAGGGGAAGCCTTGCGGCCTCCCCTGTCCTCAGATCATCAGATCCCTCCGGGTTACTTCTTCATCTTGGACAGCAGCCGGAGAAGCTCCAGATACAGCCAGACGAGAGTGACCAGCAGACCGAAGGCGGAGTACCACTCCATATACTTCGGCGCCTGGCGCTCAACGCCCGTCTCGATGAAATCGAAGTCCATGACGAGATTGAGGGCGGCGAGACCGACCACGAAGAGGCTGAAGCCGATGCCCCAGAATCCGCCTTCATGGATGAAGGGAATGCGGATGCCGAAGAACATCAGACCCAGGTCGACGATGTAGAGCAGGGCGATGGCGCCGGTAGCCGACACCACGCCGAGCTTGAAGTTCTCGGTGGCCTGGATCAGGCGGGTCCTGTAGAGGAAGAGCATCGTGGCGAAAACGCCGAAGGTGAGACCGACGGCATTCATCACGATTCCCGGGTACTTCGCTTCGTAGATGGCGGACACTCCTCCCAGGGCGACGCCCTCGAGAACCGCGTAGACCGGCGACAGGAATGGGGCCGAGCGCGGATTGAAGATGACCACCAGAGCCACCACGAACGCCACCAGCACCGAGACCATGCAGATGCCGAGGCTGATTCCGAAAACCCAGGAGGCGGCGGCCGCAGCTACGGTCATGGCCAGGAGGCCAGCAGCCTTGGTCGCGGTGCCCTCCAGGGTCATGGGCGTCGTGGACGGTGTGAAATCCCGGAATGTCTTCTCAGACAGAGCCGGATTCGTCGTCTTGTAAGACATCGAATTACCTTTTCATTTGAGTTTGAGAGCGTGCAATCAGACACCCCGGTTCTCAGCTTGCACAGACTGAAAACAGGTGGATACCACTCGCTTCCCTCTCTCGCCGTGCGACCCGGCAGTCACGAAGGTGACCGGCAGAGTTTGTGGGTGGATGTGGAAGTCCGGGATTTGAGTGGTTTTTGAAATCCGTGGTGGATTCGGCGAAAGATTGAGTTCAATCTACTCGGCGCTATATGACGTAGCAATGATTTATGAATGTAAACCGCCTGTATACGGTTATTGCGCTCTGCAGGAGCGGTCACGTTCCGGTAATGCCGGGCTGCTAGCGCAGCTCTCATGCCGTTTTAATGAAGATTGCCTGATCGGGCACATTAATCGGTTGCGCTAGCCGGGCCATTTTATTAGCAGGCACTAATTTGCGGTTTTCACTTATTAGACCGCCCGGCTCGGTCTGGTGACGGATCCCGATAGTGCTTGCCCTGACAGCCATACGGACCCTGTACTGCGGGAGCGGTAACAATATCGAAATGTTGCTCATGACAACCAGTGACACCTAAGGTCAATACACCTTCTAACACCTTTTCTCAGGACCGAGACAGCACCGAAACAGCACCTGTACGACCAGCCCAGCACCATTCCATCGGCTAAATGCCCGATGCATAGCGCCGTATCCTGCGCCGCCGGGTCTCGTCGTCATCAGGTTCTGCAAGGTCCGCTCTCGCACTGAGGAGGCAAAGGAGGACATTGGTCAGCAGCCGCACGCCAAATAACGGGTGGCGTGCAACGTCAGGCTGCAAACTCACCGTAAACCTAGCTAAAGGAACGTTATGACCGATCTAACATTCATCACCATCGGGTGGACCCTCGGGTTCGCCGCCGTGGCGACCATCGCCACGTACCTGTTGAGCAAGCGCGTTTTCGTGACCGGGGTCGCCGGCGCCACTTCCCTGGTGGGCGGCTTCTTCTGGTTCAAGCTCTGCCTCTACCTGTTCACGCCTGCCTTCGTCGGCACCTTCTGGGGCCAGACCGGCATGATGTGGGCAGCTGCATTCCTCGCCGTCTTCGTGGCGGGGATCACCTGGTTCGCGACCTGGATCAAGGGCCGCGGTCAGCGTGAGGATCGCTGGCATGCCAGCGCTCTCGAGGAGGCGGGTGGACGCGCCGCCGTCGGCAAGCTCATCGGAGCCGGCAGCCTCCTGGTGCTGATGTTCGTTGTCTGGGCCTTCACCTGCATCTGGCAGGGCTGGGGCACCGACAACATCAAGCGCTGGGCGGCTCTCGCCAACGTCCGCGTGGAGTCCGAGGAAGCAACCCTGCCGCCCACCAATCCGGATCGCATCCAGATGGTGACTCGCGGCATGGCGCAGTTCCGCGGGCAACAGGCGATCACCCAGGGCGGTGCCGAGCTCTCGAGCTTCTACATGGTTCGCGAGCAGGACTGGGTCAAAGTCTCGGTCAAGGAGCACACCTACTGGGTGGCGCCCCTGGTCTACGCATCCGACTGGATGCAGTTCATCGGCTCCGTGGAAGACTCGCCGGGCTTCATCTCGGTTGACGCCGAGGATCCCAACGGCGAGGTCAAGTCCCATCTCCATCACACGCTGAAGGTGGTCCCCAATGGCTACTGGATGCGCAGCCTCGAGCGCTACGTGTACTACTCGGGCTACACCGACGGCCAGCTCGACGACCCGACCTTCGAGGTCGACGACGAGTGGCAGCCGTATTACACGATGACCTACACGCAGCCCGCGTTCGTCATCGGCGGTGAAGTGATGAAGAAGATGATCGTCGTCAACGCCAACACCGGCGAGATCAAGGACTACGCCCCGGCTCAGGTTCCGACCTGGATCGAGCGTGTCATGAGCGACGAGATCATCTCGGACTACACCAAATGGTGGGGGCACTACGCCAACGACCATGTGGTCTGGCTCAACGGTCTCCGCAACGGCGGCCGCTACGAGCAGGAAGCTGCTGACATGGACTTCGTGTTCAACGAGCACGACCAGTCCGTGTGGTCGATTCCGATGACCAGCACGAAGAGCAGCGATGCTTCTTCGACGGGCGTTCTCTACTACGATACCCGCGACAACCAGGGCGTTTTTTATCCTGGTCTCAAGGGCATCGGCGTGGGCGAGAGCGTCAAGCAGGCGTTCTTCAACGCTCCCCCCAACAAGGCGCAGCAGTACGAGGTCAAGCAGATCCAGCTCTACGCCATCAACGGGCAACCCACGTATGTCGCCATCTACGTGCAGAGCCAGGGCGCCCACGGCGAGTCCTTCGCCGGCATCGGCTTCCTGAATGCGCGCAAGATCAACGGCGCCAACGTGATCATGTCCAGCAACAAGCGGACGGCGCTCAGCCGCTACATCAACTGGCTCGCCAGTGGTGGGGCGAACGACGCCGACGTCTCCACGACGGCAACCGCCGCGGCGCCTATCAAGGGTGTCGTGTTCCGCATCGGCAAGGAAAGCGATGACACGTATCGCTTCAAGCTCGTGGGCGACGCTCACACCTACACGGTGACGACGCAGACCTACGGCGACCTCGCTCTGGTGCAGCCCGGCGACTCGGTCGACTTCTCCTATGTCGATATCGGGCAGTCGGTGCGTCCCGTGAGCCGTTTCTCCGACACCACGTTGGAGCAGCAGGCTCAGAAGTAACTCCAGGTCCCCTGGAGGAGTCGTTGCGTTGCCGGCGGTAAAACGTCGGTAGCGCTAATTCACCGGATTGCCGGGGCGGTTTCAGGCTCTGCCTGGGACCGTCCCGGTCAGTCTCGTTTCAATGAAAAATCATGGTAATCCAATTCATGAAAGGAGGTGTACCATGAGGATTCTCGTAGTCGAAGACACTGTGATGATGGCCAAAAGCTTCATCGAAATGCTGGAGTCCGCTGGACACCAGGTGGATTGGGTTATCGGATTCAAGGATGCCGAGAACCTGACCGCCCTGGCTCCGGACAAGTCCGAGCTCGAAGTCGAGCCCTCCAAGTACGATCTCGTCCTCATGGACGGCGACCTGGAAGGCAAGATCACCGGCGCGGATGTCGTCCCGGGCTTTGCTCAAGCGGGCGTAGCCTGCTTCGGCACCAGCACCATGCCCAAGATGAACGATGAGATGATTGCCAACGGTGCGGTCTACGCCGCCGCCAAGGTGACCATCTTCTTCGCCCTTTATCACGGGCGTGTCAATGCGGATGAGCTTGTCGAGACTGGCACGAAGACCCGGGATCGCCTCGAGGCGGCTCGGAACGAGTGCAAGGACGACGAGACCCTTCGCAAAGCGGCCGAGCAGTTCCTGCTCGCGCACGTTCAATGAGAACAGGACTGGTCACGAGACCAGGAACAACTGATCGGGCCATGAAGAGCCTACTTGCAGCAATGCAAGCAAGTATCAGTCCTGTTTCTCTTTGTTGAAAAACTACTATAAGATTAAGTAAAAAGCTCAATTAGAAAAGGAGGCTGATACATTGAACTGTATCAGCCTCCAAAAGAGGGAGCGAAGCGGTTTGTTATGCGACGGGCAGGCGCTCTTTCAAGAGACGCCCGAGCTCCTCGCAGAGAGGCCCGAGGTCATTGGGATCCCGGGCGGTGAGGAGATTGGCGGCAGCATCGTAGACCGTGGCACGGTCATGATGAACCGTGAAGCCGGCATTGGCGAGGTCGCGGCGGATGCTGCCTGTGCCTGTGATTGCGACGCCCTTGCTGGGGAAGCATGTCTCGCCTTCCGGTGCGTCGAAGGCGGCGCTGATGATTACCTGGGGACCGTGACAGAGTGACACGACCAGGATTCCGAGCTCCCGGGCGCGGCGGACAATCGATAGCGCTGTGGCGTCGGTTCTGAGCATGTCGGGATTCCAGGCGCCTCCTGGCACGAAGAGGGCATCGTAATTTTCGAGCTTTACATCGGAGAGGCGCAGGTCGGCCTGGATGCAAATCCGGTCGGACAGCCATTCGGCGATGACGATGTGCCCTGCCGGATCGCGATACTGGAAGGTCCAGTCCTGACCGGCCAGGTCGACCTTGGCGCCGCGCTGGCGAAGATAGTTGATGGGCACGTCGAGCTCGGGCAACTCAGGGCCGTCAGCGGAAATCACCAGGGCACGAGCACCTTCGAGCCAGTTCGGATCGGCGGTCTCGAATACCGGCAGGGGATAGTCGGTGCCGACGGTATCCAGGGTGGCGGGCACACGCTTGTAGCGAAGAGCGAGGGAATGCGAACCGGCGGGGTTTGTCGGTGCCGGCTCGGGTGAGTCGGAAGTGATTCCGCAGGTCGGGCAGCCGTGCTTGCGGGCCCAGGCGCGGTGATCTGCCCAGTCCTGCTCGATGCTGCCGCCGCCGATAGCGTGGCCGGGATAGAAGTGGATGGGAATCGCGGTGACGGTTCCACAGCGACATTTGATGCCGTCGTCTTTGGCGAGGGTCTTGCCGCATTCGGGGTTGGCGCACCGGAGGGTGGTCTCCGGATGAGTTTCTGATGTTCTGGACATTCGGAACTCTCCTTGGGTCTGTGGTTGTGGGGGGTAGTAGTCGTTCGTCACCTGTCTCAATCCGAACTCTGTCGCAACCATGGTCTCGGGGGACCATGGGAAAGGAGGAGAGAGGCAGTCAGTGAGAGATTCTTGGAGGAGGACGGGAGCAGGGGTAGAACGATAGCTCCAGACTAATTTTCGGGATGCCGGCGAACAATATATGTACTGACGGTCTTTACCGAATCTGGAAAAGATTTGTTTAGCCGTTCGCGCTAGCTGACTTTTCGGGGGCTCGTTTAGATCGTTGCTTTGCCCAGTCGATCAACTCCAGGGTCCCGTCGAATTGAGCCTGGGGCCAGCGCATGAAGTCAAGGAGGAGATCGGCCTGGCAACCGATTGTTCCCAGGAGATCTTCGAGCACTCTTGTGGCGCGGCAGGCGCCACCACTGGTGCTACCATGCCGGAGGGTTGGGGTCGGGCGCAGCGAAAAATCAGGCGTCTTTTTGCTGAAGCCATGGTCCACTTGTCGGCAAGATCCGTACTCCAGTTCCAGTTGATCGAGATGGCTGGTCGGGTCTTCAGTGGTGGAAATACGAAATCTACAATTGATCCTCAGTCTCCGAAATCGCAAGCTCGATTCATATTCATTTTCCAGTCCGAGGTGGCTGATCTAAATCGCAACTGACTGTCCAGCAATACTTTCGAGCTTTTCTCAGCGACCGGTAAGCCGGTGCATACGGTTGCCGCCTGATTGAAGAGCGAGAAAGCCAGCATCATCAACTCAAACCAGAGGAGGTATGCAGTATGGAACAGAATCAAATCACCGAACAGATCGCCCGTCGTGTTCTCAGCGTAGTGGATCAGGGATTGACCTCTGGTCTGGGAAGACCGGAAGCCGGTCGTATGTGTGTCGAGGCCGCTGTTTGTTTCGCCCTGGGAGAACCGCATGGTCAAAAGCCGACTTGCGTAGCGTCTATACTGGGGCGATTCATGATTTTTCTCAACGATGCGCGGTGGAGCTCCGAGGCTTCGAGGGCAAAGGGCATGCGCCGGATTGCCATTGCTCAACTGGGAACCGCGGGGACTCTCGGAGAGCGAGAATTTGCCGAGAAGCTTTGCCGGCTTGCCATCACCAGATTGCTTCCGCGTGTTCTGAGCAATGCCGCTGATATCAGTCGGGACCCTTACAGGTCCATACTTGCTGAGGCAGCGACTGGCTGCCGAATGGAAGGGGCTGCTTATGCAAGGAGCGGTCCTCTAGCCAGAGCGGCGGCGGAAGCGGCCCGAGCGGCGGCCTATGAGGCACTTCGTGAGGGAGGGGAGCAAGGCGAATTGTCATACGCGATCGCTGATGTGGTTTCGGCGGTGGCGCACGCGGTGCTCGACGCCTTTGATGCTGCGGATTCCGTCTATGCAATTGGAAAAGCACTGTCGAAAGCAGCGGCCTGCTTGTCGGCAGAAGCCGACGATATCCTGAGCGATTTTGCCGAGACAGTGGTG
>JAGQHH010000318.1 GCA_020431945.1 Cyanobacteria bacterium HKST-UBA02
ATTGCACTTGCAAGGTTCAAGCTCTGGCTCCTGGATAACTGCAAGACCGAAGAGAGGCTGGCTCTGCTCGGACATCTCGATATGCCCGGAGTGAAAAGATCGGGAAGCCTTCTTAGGATCCTGAAAGACCTCCACCTGCCCGATGACATACTGGGAGACCTCGATTGCACGGGATTGGCAGGGCGGGGAGCAGACTTCTGCGGTCGCTATGAAATCCTCTTCGAGGCACTCCGAGCCGAACTGGCGCAATCAGACGGCGATCTGGACAGGGCCTTCGCGGCAACGATGACCCCCGAGAATCTACTCAGGGTTTTCGGTCCCGATGCCGTCCACAACCCGGCAAGACCATTCCACGAGCACTTTGCCGACCGCACCCGTCTCGCCCTCACACTCTATGAAAGGAAAAGCAATCCTTATCTATGCCAGGTGCTCGACGGCTGTTTTGCGGACGGAGCGCTCTATCCCTGGCTGACCATGGAAGCACCGGAGACCCTTCCTTCCCTATCTTTCGAGACCGGCACCATGATCGGCTTTCTGAGCAGACAGCAAAGCGGCTCTCTTGATTTTCTCCATCTCTCGAACATTCTCGACTGGCTCGAGGCCGAAACCGCCGAGAGCCTTCTTGCAAAGGCGTCCCGTGCTCTCGCTCCCGGAGGGCTGTTGAT
Source organism: Cyanobacteria bacterium HKST-UBA02 (assembly GCA_020431945.1). The sequence goes on from JAGQHH010000318.1 coordinate 666, forward strand.
TGTACGGCAGCTAAATTCGAGTCTCGACATCCGCTCTTTCCGGGAGGGTCTCGCCTGGCTCCCCGAGCTTTCCGAGAATCTCCTGGCGTCCGAGAGAAGCTTCTTCTACAGGGATCTTCATGTGGGGATAAAACTATGAACAAGGCGATGATCGTGCACGAGCTCATAAAAGCCGGGAACGCGAGCCTCGAGGAATTCGAGGCGAGCTTCTCCTACCCCCTGGGGGAAGGCCGGCGCTTTCATATATCCCACGGCAAGGACTATGGTCTCTTCTTTCGAAGCATGGGCGAAAGCGCAGTACTCGTCGCCGAAGGCAGGAACGGACCGGTCGCCACCATAGCGGTGTGCCTTCGAGAGCTCAGGGCTCCGGACGGATCGCATACAAGCTGCGCTTATATAGGTGATCTCAAGCTTTCTGCTTCTGCCGGATCGGGCCGGGCGCTCCTCGCCCTGCTCAGAGATCTCCAGAGCTGGTGCATGGTCAGAACAGGAGCAGCGGTAGCCGTAGTAATGGAGGGGACTGCGATGACCCCAGAGCGATACAGCGGCCGCCTCGGTCTTGCTCCCATGGAACGCCTCGGAAGCTTCGCCATCTATCAGATGCCGGCGCGTCTCTGCCCCGGTCGACTCAGGCACGAGGTAGCAATGATCACTCCTCTAGATGCAATAGGACTTGCCGAAAAACTGAGTCGCCCGGAGTATCGCTTCGCCATCGAAAAACGTGATACCCGGCGCTCTCTCATGGCACCGGTCTGGCTCAAGACCAGATCAGAGAAAGCAGTCGCCTGTCTCGAAGATACCCGGATGGCCAAGCGACTTTTCCGAGAAGACGGCAGCGAGATCAGGAACTGCCATCTGACTTGCTTTCAATTCGAGGATCCCGATGAGGCCAGGTCTATTATCACAGCCGCAAGAGATCTGGCTTTTAGAGCCGGATTCGAAGCGATTTTCATGTCTCTGGACAGCGAACGCACCGAGATCCTCTCCGAGACTCTCGCAGATCCGGACCTGCCGCCACCGTCCGGTGCCCTCGTATATGGTGCCGGTTGTTTAATTGCCGACCGGCATAACAACTGGTATATAAATTCCTCTGAGGTGTAAGAGATGAGAAGAAGAACCAACTATGTGCTCGACCTCGCCCATATAAGGCTCGAAGAGGAGCGCCCCACAGATGGGGACTTCTTCACCAGCCTCAAAGACGGCAGTATGACTCTGGAGGAGTTTCGACTCACTCAAGAGCAGTTCTATCACGCTGTCAATTATTACTCCCAGCCAATCGCAGCACTATTTTCCCGGCTCAATGATCCGGCACTGCGTATGAAGCTCCTGCTCAATCTTCTCGACGAGCATGGCAATATCGATCTGGAGCGCTGCCATACAATGACCTTCAAAGCCTTCCTCGAGGGTATCGAAGCCTGCGCCGATTCCCCGGAGGGACCCGAGGCTAAAGCATTCAATGCCGCCCTCACCGGTATATGCACCCACGAGAAGGAAGAGTTCGCCATGGCAGCCCTGGGCATGATCGAGCTCTGTTTCACCGAGATTTCCCAGGCGATAGCCGAAGGGGTGATCGAAAGAGGTTGGATGAAAGAGGAGGATCTCGCTCACTACAGCCTTCATGCCCATCTCGATATCGAGCACGCCACTACTCTTTTCGAGCTGGCCATGAGCATGGACAACGCTTCTGATCGCGCCATCACCGACGGACTCGCCTTCGGGCAGTTTCTGATCCTCAGACTCTATGAAGATCTTCTCTGCCGGAGTAGAAAAGCAATCCGCATGGAAAACAGGCGACCGGAGCTGGTTGCCTGAGCATGATTTCTAAAGTTCCATGTTTCTGGTATCGGTGCTCGACCGGGCTGGTTCTCTAGATACTATCCAGGGTCTGTACTCAGTCTGTCCCCCTCGATCTCTCCCGTACCGGGCACCGAATCCCAGCAACATCTACTCCTGCTGCAATAGCACAGCAGTAATTATTCGATGCCGGATCTATAAATAAGGACATCGCGGCTCGGGTCGGGGTTTCTCAAGATATAGCGTCCCTCACCGGAGCGGATGAATTGGCCGGCTTGCCTGAAGTCATACTTACCGCCCCCTTTCAGGAACTCCCTGTCAGCCTCGAAGACTACTTGCAATTTTCCCCGGGGCGGAGCCCAGTAGCGGGATGTCCCGAGCAGATAGACGATCTCATAGGAATCTCCCTGAGGAACCGGGCTCTTATAGCTGATCTCGAGCTCCTCGGAGCGTCCCCTTACGGTCAGGTCGAAAACATACCAGATAAGACACTGACCCCGGATGACGAAGTCGTCATCGCCATAAACGACCCTGTCCAGGGTATCGACGATAACTTGCCGCCTTTTTGCTTTCAATCTAGAAATCCCGGCAAGGGCTCGGGCGGCTTCCTCTCGATTTTCTCCAAGAGGAGCCAGATCGACGAAGCCGGGAGCCTCAGGAATCTTTTTCGCCAGCCCGGCAGCTAGCAGATCGCCTTCTATGCCATTCAACTCCCGGCGCGGATAGATGGTCGGTCTGGTCTTGCTCAACTCTCGCACAGTCAGACTCTTGCCACCATATACGACACTGATCGAGCTGACACCGCCGAAGCTGCCGCCGGCGGTGTAACCGTAGGTCACCGAAGGGAAACCGACTTTCAGAGTACGGCTACCGGAGCTAGTTTTGACGAGTCTATAGACTGCCTTATAGTCAACGCAGGGAATACTCATTTCGCCCTGACCGGAAAAAGCCGGTATGGCGTCCCTGCCACCATCGGTGATCACCAGCTTTTCGCTTTCGATCCTGATGTCCTCGACGGACCTCGGCACCACCGGCACGAGACTGTGACCGGGACCGCCTATCGGAGCCGGATTTGCCAGAGCGCCCCGGGAAGATGCCACCAGGACCCATAGCGCTATCCAAAAGAGAATCTTCATAAAGAAAGCTCAGCGATCGGCGGACTGCGGGATGGTGAAACAGAAGCGGCTGCCTTTGCCGACCTCGCTCTCCACCCAGATCCTGCCGTTGTGTCGCTCGACGAAAGCCTTGCAGATGGCCAGACCGAGACCGAATCCACGACGCTTGAGACCCTTGGGCTGGGCGAGCTGGCGATAGCGCTCGAAGATCATGGGCTGGCTCTCCTCGGGGATGCCAGGTCCCTGATCGATCACCTGGAACTTGACTTTCAGCCCTTCGATGCCTGCCACCACCTTTACCACCGAATTCTCCGGCGAGTACTTGATCGCATTGGAGATCAGATTGATAAGCACCTGGACTATCCGATCCTCGTCGGCAAAAAGCACGTCATTGGTAATATCCGATTCGAGCTTTATCGAAGCTTGCTGCGCCGCTCCCATGGAAGCGGATATGGCCTTGTCGATGATTGCCCGCACCGACGTCTCCTGGCGTTCTATATCGATGGTCCCGGACTCGACTTTCTCGGCATCCAGGAGGTCTTTGACCAGCGAGATCAGATAGTCCGAGCTCGACTGGGCCCGGGCAATAGCCCGGTGACCGGCAGGATTGAGCTCTCCATAAGCGTTTTGATCGAGGAGGGTGAGGACGCCGTTGATGGAAGTGAGCGGTGTGCGCAAGTCGTGACTGACCATGGCCACCAGGTCTTGCTTCAATTGCTCGAGCCGGTGTCTTTCGGTTATATCCTGGATATGGACGAAACTGCGCCGGTTCCCGAAGATATCGAGGTCATTGACATAGATCTCGGTGACGAACATCTCGCCGCCCTTGCGCCGGCCCACCAGTCGCACCGGCTCATGACCGACTTTCACCGACTCGGTATCCGGGAAAAGGAAGCTCACAGGCTGCCCGACAAGCTCTTCAGGAGCATAGTGGAAAAACTCCTGGGTGCGCTTGTTAGTCACCTCGATCTTATGATCGGTGCTCAGCACCACCAGAGCAAGCGGCACGCTGGTAAGAATCTTGCGAATGTTCTCGTGATTCTTGTAGATATTTTTCTTGAGCGCCTCGAGCTCCGAAGCCTGCTTCTTTGCAAGCTCGCTGAGCTCGTTATAGGTGAGAGGCTCAGCCTGGCTGTTGGAAGAATCCACTCCCGAAGTTCCTTTATAAGCAAGAGACAAGGAAAGATTACACTATTTAGCCCGGTTCGCCCGGGGCGATCTGCTAAAATCCCGTCATGAAAACTGCTAATCCCTGGAAAACACAAGGCACCAGGCTGATTTACGACAATGCCTGGATAACCGTGCGGGAAGACGAAGTGGTCAGACCGGACGGTGAGAAAGGCATTTATGGCGTGGTTCACTTCAAGAACAAAGCCATAGGAGTTCTCGCTCTCACCCCGGACCGGCATCTCTACCTGGTAGGGCAGCACCGCTATCCCCTGGACCTCTACTCATGGGAGATCCCGGAAGGTGGCTGCCCGGAAGACGAAGACCCCCTCGAGGCTGCTCAAAGAGAGCTCCAGGAAGAGACCGGTCTCACGGCCAGGAACTGGAAGCTCCTGGGCACCGCTCATCTGAGTAATTCGGTGAGCGACGAACTCGCCCTCTGGTATCTCGCCACCGATCTCGTCGAAGGCGAAGCCAGTCCCGAAGGGACTGAAGAGCTTCTGGTCAAGAAAGTGCCTTTCGAGGATGCGGTCACCATGGCCATCGAAGGAGAGATCACCGACTCTTTGTCGGTGCTCGCCATCACCAACCTGGCAGTCCTGCTGCAGAGAGGAAAAATATGATTCGCACCCGAGCCATCGACGCCAGACATTCTAATGATCCGCGTTACAAGCGCTGGAAGGCTCGTTTTCGTTCCGGGGTTCTGGCTTACGAAGAAGGAAAATTCGACGAGGCAAGACATGTTCTCTTTCTCGCCCTTCGCGCTGCCGAGCAGCTCGACGAGAGCGACTTCGCAGTGCCGGCTTGCTATCTCGCCCTTGGCGTTCTCGAGACCGATATCGGCAAAATGGAACAGGCCAGGGAATCCCTGGCGAAAGCCGAGAACCTTCTCAAGAACCAGCAGGGCGATGATTGTCGCGAGCTTTATGCCTGCCTTCTCCGCTACAAAGCCGACTGGTTCGACCGCAATCACGACAAAGCGCAAGCCGAGAAGCTCTTGCGAGAATCGGTCAAGATACTCAGAGAGCTGGGAGTGGACAGCTCGGTGCAACTGGCCAATTCCCTTTCGGATCTCTGCTTTCTTCTCGTCCGAGTCGGTCGTCTTGATGAAGCCGAAGACCTTATTCTGGCCGCCATGGACATTTATGCGAGCACTGTCGGCAGAGCGGACCCGGCTTACGACTGGGCCAAGATGATCTATCAGATCTGCCTGAACAAGCAAGATGAAGAGGCACTCTTCGACGCTTTCGAGATGTCGGCGACCTCTCTCCAGTACAAGGTCGGCGCCCAGAATCCCCACCTGGTGCGAGCCCTGAAGATCTATGCTCATGCTCTGAAAGAGAGAGGGATGAAAGACAATCTCGAGCGTGCCCGGGACAAATTCACCGCTCTCATCAAGCATTAAAACCCCCGGTTCCGGGAGCTGCAAATGCAGCACCCGGAACCACCTTCGAAAAAAACTCTTCTTTTTTGAATCAGCCCTGGAAATGCTTCCGGCGATAAGCGTCTGCCAGAGCCTCGATCTGATCGGCCGGAGGAAGCACATAGGTGCGGCCGGCATAATAGATCGGCTCGAGCTTCATTATGCAACCGTTATCGTTGACGATGCGCGGGGGAAGATTGTTGGCTTCGTAGAGCGCCTCGATGGGAACATTGCGTCCGTATTTCTGCAGAGCCAGCTTGGAAAGCGTGTCGCCGTAGATAAGCTTGACATCGGTGGCGCACTCGGCAGGTCCGACCCGGCTGCTGAACTGATCGCGCATCTGGCTGGCCCGGGCACGGTAAGCCTGGGTGAGCTCGGGGATCTGGTCCTGGCTGGGGAGAACATATTCACGTCCGGCGACATAATCGGGATCGCGAAGCTCGATGCTATTGCCGTTCTGAACTGCCTGGGGCTTCAGACCGTTGGCTTCGAAGATGGCCTCGATCGCCGGATAGCCATATTTGCGGTTGGCCATATTCCAGAAGCGATCGCTGCGCTCGATCTTGACGCTCTTGGTCTCGTTGGGCGCTCCCAGGCGCGGATCGATGTCCAATGTTTCCAACCTCGGTCTTTGTGGCTGTCTTTCCACCGGTTGTCTTTCCACCGGCTGCCTTTCTACGGGCTGTCTCTCGACAGGTTGTCCTTCAACCGGCAGATCTCTTTGTACCACACGCTCGGGTTGTCCCTGATCAAGCTGGACTCCCTCCTGCTCCTGGGGAGGTGCGGCGTTGGCGCTGAATACGTCTTCGGGACGGACGCCGAACTTGGCGGCATGACCGATCATATCCGAGATGCTGATGCCCCGTCCGTCACCATCCACGGTGTGACGGATAGTGCCGTAATTGTCCAGCATATAACCGAGGACGGCACGCTGCTCGGGATTGTACTTGAAAGTGTCGTTGCGGGCGGCTTCCAGCTCGTTTTCCTTGATCACGTTGTCCGAGCCGGCCAGACCCTGGAAGTCCTCGGTGCGGCCGAAATTGGCAAGCATGCGTGCAGACATGGCACGGTCGTTGTTGCGGTTTTCGGTATTTTCGGTGAGGTCTCTCAGGTCGCCTTTGCTGATGCCCCGGGACTGCTCGGCACGATCGCTGTCATCATTGGTGACATCGTTGTGGAGCATGGCGATGGCATCGACATTGTTTCTCATGTTGCGCAGAACCATCGCTTCCAGCGGCGATCGCGCAGCTATATTGCTCTGCAAAACGGTATCGAGCTCGCTGGCATGGATATAGCTCTTGTTGCCGTTGATATTGTTGAGGCTATCGAAGTTCTGGCTTCCGTATTCGCCCATCACCCGACCCATCAGGTTGCGCTGGGCGAGGGACTGCTCGATATTGCCTGTGATGGCAGCCACTTCCTGAGGAGTATAGGCGCCGGAGGTGAGATGCTGATCCATGGCTCTCAGAGAGTCGGAGAGCGAGTGATTCTTGAAACCGACCTCGATAGCGTCCAGTCCTTGAGCACTGGCACCGCCGACTTTGTCGCGGGGATCCACGGTGAAATTCACATCACCCATGCGGGGTCGGAATTCGGGCTGCTCGAGACCGATCTGAGGATCGGCGCCGTGCTTGGCGGACCAGTCGAGAACATCGGAGAGAGTCATCTTGTTCCAGTTGTCCCCGTCACGGGCAGCGCGGATGCCACCATAATTTTCGCGCATATAGTCGAGGACCGCTTTCTCGTCCGGACCGAAGCGCATTGAGTCGCGCTTGGCGCGGTCGAGTTCGCCTTTCTCGAGCAGTCCGTCGGGACCGGCCAGATTGAGCCATTTCTCACGGCTGCCGAAAGACGAGAGCATCTGACGGGACATCTGGGTGTGGAAGCGGCCGTTGCTCTGCTCCTGACCCCATTCACTCAAGTCCTTGGTGCTGATGCCTTTGGCGATCTCGTCCGAGCGGCTCGGTCTGTCGTCATGGAAGCTGCTGGCGTCTTCATGCTGGAGCGAGATCTCGTCGATACGATTGCGAAGCGAGCGGGCAATCATGCCTTTGATAGGAGAGTAAGTTTCGATCCCGGACATCAGCCGGCTGTCGAGGTCCTGGGCGTGGATATAATGATCGCCGTTGCTCAGGTCTTTGAACTGAGACTGGCCGTATTCCACCATTACCCGGGGAAGAAGACCGGCGGTCTCGAGCTGCTGGGCGACCATTTGACCGACCTGACGGCGCTCGGTCTCGGATAGTCCGGAACTGGCGAGACCACGATCGGCGGACTCGACGGCGTCGGAGAGCCGATTCTGTCTCATACCCTGTTGCAGAATCTCAAAAGACTGCGAAGCAGCCTGCTCAACATTGTGAGCGCCATCATGTGTCATAGCCTGAACCTCCAGGAAGCGAGCGATTGGGGGGTGTCGAAAAGGGAAAAGGCAGGCCAACGCCGGGTTATTTGATTTGCTGTTTGCGAGCGATGCATACAGATTAGAATCGGCGACCCTCAATATCAATACGGGAAATCACGTAGGATGGGGGAAAATACGAAGGTCTCGAGAGTCTCGAAGGGGTAGAATTGCACCGGAGGCGAACCCGCAAATGCCCACCAGTAGACACTTTAGAGGTTCGGCAATATCGCAATTTTATCCAATTTCTTGCAATGCCGGGTACATACACATATAGCCCCCAATCCCAATCCCTTTCCCTTTCCTCCCCTCCCCCCGAGAATCAGACCATGTCCACCCCCGATGCAAACGCACGCACCCAGACTCCGCCCACCCAGGAACTCCTGGATGACCCCAACAACAATCCCCCCCCCCCCCCCCCTAAG
>JAGQHH010000319.1 GCA_020431945.1 Cyanobacteria bacterium HKST-UBA02
GCCCGTCAGGTCGGCGTTCCCTACATTGTCGTCTTCCTCAACAAGTGCGACATGGTAGATGATGAAGAGCTCCTCGATCTCGTCGAGATCGAAGCTAGAGAGCTTCTCGCCAAATACGATTTCCCCGGCGACGATGTCCCGTTCGTCCGCGGCAGTGCCCTCAAGGGCCTGGAAGGCGACCCCTCTCAGGTATCGGTGATCAACGAGCTCATGAAAGCCGTCGATGACTACATTCCCACCCCGACCCGCGAAGTCGACAAGCCCTTCCTGCTCGCAGTCGAAGACGTCTTCTCGATCACCGGTCGTGGTACCGTAGCCACCGGTCGTATCGAGCGCGGTCAAATCAAAGTCGGCGACGAAGTCGAGATCGTCGGTCTTGCTGAAACCAGAAAGACCGTCGTAACCGGCGTCGAAATGTATCAGAAGACCATGGACGAAGGTATCGCAGGCGACAACGTCGGCGTCCTCCTCCGCGGTATCGACAAGAACATGATCGAGCGCGGTCAGGTTATCGCCAAGCCCGGCTCCATCAAGCCCCACACCAAGTTCAACGCAGAAGTATATGTGTTGAGCAAGGAAGAAGGCGGACGTCACACTCCGTTCTTCCCCGGCTACAGACCGCAGTTCTACATCAGAACAACCGACGTCACCGGCTCCATCGAGCTTCCTGAAGGCGTCGAAATGGTCATGCCCGGCGACAACGTTGCAATGAAAGTTGAACTCATTCAACCCGTTGCCGTTGAAGAAGGTATGCGCTTCGCCATCCGCGAAGGCGGCAGAACCGTCGGCGCCGGCGTCGTAGCCTCGATCATCGAGTAATCCCGACTGACCTCAGGATTCATTCGAATCAAAAAAATCGAACTGCCGGGGCATCAGCTCCGGCAGTTTTCATTTCTCACCAGTCGATAACACCCATCGAAACCCTGCTTCACCAGCCCCGAAAGCGCGAGCATCGTCAGAGCAGCCGTCACATTCGATATATGGAATCCCGACAGAGCCTGCAGATGATCGATACTCACGATATCCCCTCTGGTTACTCGCTCATCGAGCAGGCACTCATACACCTTCCTCTCGATCTCGGAATGAGTCTCCAGGAGAGCATCGATCGAACTCTTGTTTGACCCTAGAATTGTCTTAGCCTGATTCGCAGCATTAGCATTAGCCATCTGAATCTCTGCCAGGTGAAGGTAGTTGCAATTCGAGCCAGTAGCGGGCCGGAACAGGGAAATGGGTCGAAAGCCGAATTGCCGTATCCGGAGTCATCGATCGCTTTGCGGAAATAAGCTCATACAAACTCTGGTCTGACACTCCGATGGTCTCAGCCAGAACCTGGACGGAGAGTCCCAGGGGTTTCATATAGTCTATAGAAAGGACCTCCCCCGGATGACGCACTTCCCCTGTCGGCAAGTGCGATTCAGCCGAATAGCCTGACCGGGGTGTATCCCGTTTTTGAAAGTCGGACATCGAATCCCCTCAATCAACATATCAACCAAGCCTGAACCCTTACCCTATCAGGTTTTAGCCTTTTCACGGGCCACGTGGTCCGTGAATCAGATCTTCGACAACTACCCCCGGGGCGGAAGCCCCCTTGCCAGATAGTTCGAAAATGGCAAGAAGGAGCTCTCTGGGTCATAATCATTTCTATGGAGAAAGAGAAGCCTGATCTCAAGATCGTCGAGGACAGCTCTGTCGAGCCTCCGGTTATAGCGGAGGAGCTTTCCAATCTCGAGCTCATCGGCCGTGGAGGCATGGCAACCGTCTACCGGGCTTACCACGAGAAGCTCAAGCGTGAGGTAGCGGTCAAGGTTCTTTTCAGCGACCTGATCAAGAATGCACGCTATATAAAAAGATTCCAGATCGAAGCCGGTGCCGCCGGTACTCTCAATCATCCTCATCTGGTCCCGGTCTATGACCATGGCGTTGCCGAAGACGGCTCTCCTTATCTGGTCATGGACCTGGCGGAAGGAACGACTCTTGCGAAGCTCATCGAGAAAGAAGGATTCATAGAGCTCGAAAGAGCCATCGAGATCTTTACCCAGATAGCCGAAGCCCTTCAGTATGCGCACCAGGAGCGGGTTATCCACCGCGATATCAAGCCGGGCAATATCATCGTCGATACCCGGGACCGGGCGGACTTCGTAAAAGTCCTGGATTTCGGCATCGCCAAGGTCGTGCCGGTGGAAGAGAAAGAAGGCCACACCCTCACCCACACCGGCGAGCTTTTCGGCACTCCCAAATATATGAGCCCGGAGCAGTGCCTGGGCGATGAGATCGATATCCGCACCGACATCTATTCCCTGGGCTGCTTGATGTATGAATGCATCTCCGGCAAGCCGGCATTTCAAGCCGAGAATGCCATCAAGACCATAGTCAAGCATGTGAACGAAGTACCGGCACCATTACCACCCGGTGTGCCCACAGGCATGCGCAACCTGATCTTCAAAGCCCTGGCCAAGAATCCCGACTGGCGCTACCAGAGCATGAAAGACCTTATAAAAGATCTCGAGAAAGTCGGCAACGGTCAGGACTTGAAGGCAGACAGGCGAGGTGGCGAGATCAGACTGGACAAGCTCGGCGATTACTCCGGAGTGCTCTTCGTGATCTTGATGTCGGTCCTGGCCATCACCCTTATGAAAATGGCCCCGCCCGCTCCGACATCGGTTTCCTTATCGACCGCTTCCAATGCTCCTCAGATTCCCAAACCATCGGAAGGCGACTTTGTTCTCCCTGCCGGCCTGATCGGAGGCAGCCGGATAGCCGATCAGTCCGGCCGTGTCCTCTATTCCACCAACACCGCCGTGAGCCTGAAAGACACTGTGGAGGAAGCTGTCGCCAAGAATGTCGATCTATCCAATGCCATGCTCCTGGGGGCGGATCTATCCGGGGCCGATCTCAGAAACGCGAAAATGAAGAATGCCTGCCTGATATCCACCCAGCTATCGAGAACCTCCTTCCAGAATGCAAACCTTGCCGGGGCGTCTTTTGAAGGCTCCCGGGGCGAAGGCATCGACTTCAGCAAAGCCAAGCTGCAAAGAGTCAATTTCTATGGCACCAAGTTCTCGAATTGCAATTTCGAAGAAGCCAATCTGCAAGAAGCCAGCCTGAACTATGCCTTCATTTTCAAGAGCAATTTGAAGGGCTGTGATTTCCAGAGAGCCAACCTGAATTATGCGAACTTCAGTCAGTCAGACCTGAGAGACATCGACACCAGAGGTGAGAAGACCCGCAATCTCGGGGTCGATCTCAACGGTGCCGATCTGAGAGGAGCCAATCTCTACAGCATCGACCTCCACTCGGCGAAATACAAGAAAACCGATCTGGAAGGCGCTATTCTTCCAGATGATTCCCCGGAGCCCGCCGATGTTTCCAGTGACAAGCAAGAGATTCGGTCTCGCCCCTGGGAGCTCAGACCCACACCAGGGCAATAAGACGATGAGAATCATGCTTGTTGACATAGGCCCGCCCCG
>JAGQHH010000320.1 GCA_020431945.1 Cyanobacteria bacterium HKST-UBA02
GCATCAAGGATAACCGGCTCGATATCAGGATCGTCGATAAGAGCGGGCAATCTCTGATCACTCTTCAGGGCACCGGCGATGCCACCAGGGGCTTCAAGGGAGAAGCACGGGTGCTCCAGCCTCTGCCTGGAAGCTCCGGTGAGGCAGGCAAAGGGGTGCGCCGCTTCGTGCTCGAGAAGAAAGAGCAGGCGCCTTTGAAGAGACCATTTCGATCAGGGGCTCAGGCGGTGCAGATCCCTGGGAAATAGAGCGGCTTGCTTGACGCTCTTCAGTCCGAGAAGCTGTTTGGCCAGTCTCTCGAGTCCGATGGCCAGACCGCCATGAGGCGGCATGCCATAGCGGAAGCATTGCAAGTATCCTTCGAAGTCGGCGGGATCGAGTCCCCGTCCGGAGATTGCTGCTTCCAGATCTTCGATTCGATGAATTCGCTGGCCGCCGGTAGTCACCTCGAGACCTCGGAATAAGAGGTCGAAACTGCGACTTCTCTTCTTACCGCCAGATCCGTTGCTCTCCGGCGAGGTGAGAGGCATGGTGTAGAAGGGTCTGTTGGCCAGAGGATAGTGCAGGATATAGACCAGGTCTACCCCCTCTTTCTCGCGATAGTGCTCGCAGATGAGACGCTCGCCTTCCGGATCGAGGTCGTAGTGCGATGACTCTCCCGGCTGCCAGCCGTATTCTTTCTCGATGAGCCGGCAGGCGTCTTCGATGCCGATTCTGGGAATCTCTTCGAATTCAGGCACCCGGGCCTCGTAGATAGCCAGCTCTTCCTCACAGGTCTCGGCGACATGGGCGAAGATATGCTTGAGAAGCCCGACTTGCATGGCGATGACATCCAGCTCGGATTCGATAAAGCCCATCTCGAAGTCCAGGCTGATATATTCATTGAGGTGCCGGGTGGTGTCGTGCTCTTCGGCGCGGTAGACGGCAGCGGTCTCGAAGACACGCTCGAAGACGCCTACCATCATTTGTTTGTAAAACTGGGGACTTTGAGCGAGATAGGCAGTTTTCCCGAAGTATTCCAGGGCGAAGAGCTGCGCACCACCTTCGGTGCCGGTCGCCACGATCTTGGGAGTGTGGATCTCGGTGAAACCCTGGCTGGTGAGATAGCTCCGGAAAGCCCGGGTGATCGCCGCCTCGATTTTGAATATGGCTTTCACCTTGCGGTTGCGCAGGGTGATGGGACGGTAGTCGAGCAGGGTCTTGAGGGCCAGGTTGTCTACTTTCTTATCCTTGGCGATCTCTACCGGCAGAGACGTCGCCGGCTCGGCGAGCGGCACTATCGATTCGAGCAGGACTTCCAGGGACTCGCCCTGTCCCTGTTTGAGCCTGCCGGTGACGGAGACTGGGGTCTCGGGGCTGATCGAGGCCAGGGCCTCGATGGTCTCTTTTGAATCAGCCACGCACTGGATCTGGCCGGAGGCGTCCCGGAGATTGAGAAAGCTGATTTTGCCCAGGGCACGGATGGCCGCTACATGACCGCAGAGCTGGATCTGTTGTAAGCCTTCCAGCTTGCCGCGGCTTTCCGCCTCTTTGATCGTGGTTCTCTCTCTCATTTGTATTTTTGCCTCCAAAAACAAAATGACCGCCACCTCTGTTGGTCGCGGTCGTTGCTTCTCAGTTCGGGCTCTTTATCTGGCGCGCATGAGATAACGACCGCGAGGGCGGTTGTTATCGTTATTATCATTATTATTGGCGCTCAGAAAGAACACGTTCCAAAACCTCTTGATTGCCGAATAGTAGATCGACTGTGGTCTACCGTCAAGAAAGCAGGCAAAAGTATGAAGCAACTCACGCATTGAAGTCAGGACGAAATCAGTCCGAGACTTTCACCTTCTCGCCTTTGACCTCGGTCTCGGCTATGTGGGCAGCTACATCATTGGTGTTGAGAATGTCTTCGAGCATCCACTGGAACATCTCTTTCTCGCCTTCGGCAGGATTGAGGTCGTCTCTGATCTTCTCGGAGGCGCCGAACGGACGGAAGCCATCTATATAAGTAAGATGGTCGATGTTTTTGAATACCCTGGCCAGACGCACATCGGTGTTGCCTTTTACTTTCTCGATATCGGTGGTGTTGGCCATGGGGGTCTCGACGAGGAATTTACGAGGCAGGAAAAGGGCGCTCGAGACAGGTGTGATTCCGTCGTTGAGGGCGTAGATGAAAGGCGACTTCTGAGCTTTCTTCTGCCAGATGTCGTTTACATAGGTAGAGGCAATGTCCCGATTGAGCATTTCCAGAACCGGATGCTCCCGGGCCAGGTGGGCAGGTAGCCGCATGGAGACCAGGGTGACCGGATACATCGCTGCCGATTCTATATAACGGGCGGCTTTGCTGTTGTCCAGATAAGGATTGTGCAGATAGCCGCTGTAAGTGATGAGCTTTTTCTTGAGGTCTTTGCTCTTATCGTTAATCTCAGCCAGGCGCTCGTTGACTGTGTCAGCTTCGGTGAGGTCGCCTTTGGGACCGAGGGGCAGTTTCGAGCGGAACCTGCCCGGGGCCGGCACTGAATCGTCCACGCCGTCCCAGCTCAGGTCGGCAAGGAGATTTTGATTGCGTTTGAAATATAGTCTGATAGCCAGGGCGTGGTCGATGCGGGTCCAGGGCCAGGCGAGCTTTTTATAGAGGCTGTACTGCATCCAGTCTTCGCTGAAAAGCGGCGAGCCGTGAAAAGGCGTGCCCAGGGCGAAGAGGACATTGACCTTGGCGGCGGTCTCGGGATCGAGCATGGACTCGTAAGCGACATTACCACCCATGCTCAGGGCGAACATCGTAATCGGACGTTTTTTAGTGCCTTTGTAGAGCCGATCCAGGGCCATCCTGAATTTTGGAACCGTCTTGTCCAGGCGCTCTTTCGTCGAATAGCGCGCGAAATAGACCTTATAGCGGGATTTGAAAGCGCTGCTTCGGGTCAGGTGCTCGACCACTTTCTGCCAGCGGAAATAAGGATATTGCTCGCCCCTCAGCCCATGGACCAGCAAGAAAGGGGTGCGGTCCCGGAGCGGCGCGCTGTTGAGCTCGAAGATCTCCACGTCGTCGGGTTGTTTTTTCAGGTCTTTCTTGGCGGGAAGATGGTCGAACGTCTTAGAAACAAATGCCAGATCTTCGGAGCTGCTGTGATGTGCCGTTGTCAAGCGCGACGGTTCGGCCCCACAGGGCATATAGAAAGTGCTCGAAAACATAGCGACGACGCTTGTAAAGGCGAAAAGCCTTATGAGAGCCTTGCTTTTGCGGATCTGATACATTAAGGTCATTTGGCAGTAAGTGTGGCCCAAAAGTCCGTCGCTAACTTTATCCCAGACAAGAGATTATCCCAGAGATAAATAAATGCGTAAACCAACCATTTGCTTGTTCTTTTCGGACACCGGCGGCGGTCACCGAAGCGCTGTAGAGGCTATCAATCAGGGTTTAGGCGATCTGGTCGCCAGACTTTCACCGGATGTCCCCAAGCCTTCAATAGTAGTCGAAAACATCGTCGAGAAGTCCCATCCTATCAATCGGCACTTCGTAGAGCTTTACAACTTCCTCCTGCGTCATTCGCAGCAGGCCATGAAATATTACTACTGGTTAATCGAAGCCACCAAGCCCAACGATTCCGAGTTCGGCTATCAACTCGCCAAGCCCTATGTAACCCGGGCTCTGGAAGAGCTCAACGCTGACGTCATCGTCTCGGTGCACCCCATGAGCAATCACTATCTGTCCCGGGCGCTCAAAGACATGGGACGGGACAAGACCACCCGGATGATCACCGTGGTCACCGACCCCAACGGCGACTTCTGGAGCGGCTGGGCCTGCAAGGACGTGGATCTCACCGTGGTACCCAACGAGCTCGGTCGCAACCGGCTTATCGAGCTGGGGGTCAGCCCGGACCGGATCCTGGTCTCCGGAATGCCCGTCCATCCTGATTTCGTCAAACCGCCCACCTGCGATGCTGCGGAGTTCAGAGCCCACCTGGGTCTCGATCCCAACCGCCTGACCGTCTGCATCAATGCCGGCTGGGCCGGAGGCGGCAACATGACCGGCGTTTACCGGGCCCTGGCGGATGCCGGCAAGGATGTGCAGGTCATCTTCCTTTGCGGTCATAACCAGGCTCTCTACGAGCGGGTCAAGAAGGAAGCCAGACTTTCCACTACTCCTACTGCGGTTCTGCCTTTTCACGATCGGATGGC
>JAGQHH010000321.1 GCA_020431945.1 Cyanobacteria bacterium HKST-UBA02
GATGCCTGGCAGGACTATGCCAAGGAATGCGGCGCTAAAGGGCTCGCCTGGCTCGAGTATAAAGAGGACGGAATTCGCTCGTCCGGAATAGACAAATTCCTGAGCGCCGATTTGATTGAAGAGATCCGGATCATCGCAGGCGCCGAGAAGGGCGATCTCCTTCTTTTCGCCGCTGACAGCCAGGCGGTGGTGGCCAATGTCCTCGGCCGGCTGCGTCTCAAACTCGGCGAGGAGCTTGGTCTGATCGACAAGAGTCGTCACGAGCTTCTCTGGGTCGTGGATTTCCCTCTCTTCGAATATGACGATGAGGAAGGGCGGTTCATGGCTGTCCATCATCCTTTCACCAGTCCGGCTCGGGAAGATTTCGATCGGCTGGAGAGCGATCCGGGCAGCGTCCGGGCGCGGGCTTATGATGTTGTCTATAACGGTGTGGAGATAGGCGGTGGCTCTATCCGTATCCACAGCCGCGAGCTGCAATCGCAAGCTTTCAAGGCGATCGGAATCGACGCCGAGACCGCCAGGGACAAGTTCGGATTCCTCCTGGATGTGCTGGAGTCCGGAGCGCCTCCCCATGGTGGCATCGCCCTGGGACTCGATCGTCTGGTAATGCTGCTTGCCGGAGCGAAATCGATTCGTGACGTGATCGCATTTCCGAAGACTCAGTCCGGCACTTGCATGATGACCGACGCACCATCGGCGGCGGCAGCGGAGCAATTGCAGGAGCTCTCCATTAAATCCGTAGCGAAGAGCAACAAGAATATCTCGCCCGAGGCCGTGGCAGTCGATTGATCTCATCAGTACAGATCTAGGCTTTTCACCAGCTATCGATACTAGTCGAGCGTGCTAAAATGCCATACAGTCGGGCTCTAACGCCGCTGACAGGGAAATCGCACAGCCTCGAGACAAATGAAGTTGAGATCCACGGAAAACGCATCAGCAAGCTTCGCAGTCTCAGGCTCGAAGAAGGCATTATGCGCCCTCGCCGTCATGATCGCAGTCAGCTTTCTGTCGGCTTGCGAGCTCCCCAAGACTTCTACCGAGAAGCTTATCGAAGGGAACAACTATTTCCGCAAGGGTGATTATGTAAAGGCAGAGGCTGCCTACCGGGAGACCCTCAAGCTCGATCCCAATAACGCCACGGCCAAGAACAATCTGGGGGTCATTCTCAACGAGCTCGGCAAGTATGACGAAGCCATCGCCATTCTCGGCCAGGCAATCAGAATCGACTCGAAAAACGCCATCGCTCATTATGTCCTCGCCCGGGCGCTCAAGGAAAAAGGTCTCTATGACAGGGCGATGAGCGAGGCCAGTCTTGCCACCGAGCTGGACCGTACCGACCCCATAGGCTTTCGTACCCTGGGAGAGGTTGCCCTGATCAAGGGCAATCTCGATGTCGCCATCGAGGCCCTGGATGCTGCTGTTCGCCTCGACGACACCAATGATATGACTCACTGCCACCTGGCCCAGGCTCTCCATCTCAAAGGCGATATCGAAGCCGAGATGGTGGAATGGCACAAGGCCCTGGAGATCAACCCGAACAATAACAAAGCTCGGGTCGGTCTGGCACTGGCCCTTAGTTCCCAGGGCTACCGGGATGACGCCGTGGAGCAGCTCGAAGAAGCGGTGAAAGTGGAGCCGAAGAACAAAGAGCTCGGGCAAATGCTCGAAAGTCTCAGAAAGTGAGACGATTGCAATTGAATTGTTAAGGGAGCGCCTTTCGAGGTTCCCAGGAGGAAGAATAGGATAAGGGCCTGCTGGCTGATTCAATTTGCTGGAGTGTGTCCAATGTCTTTTCCTGGTTTTCGATACGAGTCCAAGCGTATCCCGGTCATCTGGATGCTCAATCTGATTCCGCCTGGTTTCGGACTCGGAACCATCTACGCCGGCGGGCCCAGAACGATCGTTATACTGTTGCCGATGTGGTGCGTTCTCCTGTGCCAGCTCACACCGTCCAATATCTTCATGTGTTATCTCGTTACTTCGATATGGGGCACGATCACTGCCATTATTCGAAACCAGGACATGGCCATGCGGAGCAGGATGCTCCTGAGCGAAGAGCAGAATCTGAAGTCGGTGGAGCGCTCGAAGGAGGATGATTTCGCTCTCAATACCCTCGAGGCGAAGGCCCGGGAGGCGGAAAGACGTCTGAAGGCGAAGAATCGAGCACCGGCGGCGCTGCCGGATTCGTCCGTTTCCCTGTCTCTCGATCCGATGGAACGGAAGGCACTGGAGGCTCAGGAGCGA
The DNA here is from genome assembly GCA_020431945.1 of Cyanobacteria bacterium HKST-UBA02. Next base: position 2,245 of record JAGQHH010000321.1, read on the forward strand.
CTCGAGGCCAGGGCTCGTCAGGTGGAAACCGAACAGAACGCCCTTTCGCTTGATACTACTGGCAATGCATATTTCTCGACGGCTTTTCCGGAGCCTGAGCCCGAGCCCGTACCTGAGCCCGAGCCCGAGCCCGAGCCCGCGTACAGTTTCGAGCCGGAGCCCCAATATAGATACGAACCGGAGTCGGAACCGGAGCCGGAGCCGGAACCAGAACCAGAACCAGAACCGGAACCGGAACCGG
>JAGQHH010000322.1 GCA_020431945.1 Cyanobacteria bacterium HKST-UBA02
GTCTTCTTGTTCCGGAGTTGAAGAGGGTCGGGGTAGAAGAGACGAAATCGAAGCTCGAGAGGAGATTGTAGAACTGAATGGCTTTCTCCTCTCGGTCGATCTCATGGAGAGAAAGACCCATAGCTACCCGCATCCAGAATGTCTGAGGAAGCTCGAAACGAACCGAGTCCTCATGGAGCAGATAACGATCGTAGAGAGTCTGCAGCCCGAGATACTGGAACTTGCGATCGCGGTCACCTTTGAGAGCGGCTCCCAGACGTGCAAGATCGAACTCCGCCAGGCGCTCGTCGAGCAGACCGGCCTTGATGCCACGGCTGATATAGACGGGTAGATAATCGGCATAACGGGACTCCATCTCGTGAAGACCCACCGACTCGCCGAGCACTTCCTTATATATTGTATGCAGAAGCAGCCTGGCCGATACGTAGGTGTAGTCCGGCTCCTCTTCGATTAGAGCGCGAGCGCTGAAGATTATCGACCGCCAGAGCTCTTCTTCGGTAACGCCGTCATAGAGGAGCTCCAGGGCGCTATTGAGGATGCGGTCGGGGCTGATGCTGGGATCGAGACCGGCACAGGCTTCTTCGACGATACGCTTGAGCGCGGGCACATCGAGGGCTGCCCGGGCGCCGCCGGCCAGAGTGACATTGATATGCAGGGCGCGCTCATCCACCACCACCGGTGCCTGCTCGGCACGCTTGCGAGCCTGCTCGTCTCTATAGAGAACATAGCGCCTGGCGACATCGTGCTCGCCGGCGCGCATCAGAGCAATCTCCACCTGATCTTGAATATGCTCGATATGGAAGACGCCGCCGTCCGGGAGACGTCCTTTCAGAGTTCCGACAATCTGTTCGGTGAGCTTCTGGACGATCGCCCTGATGCTCGAGCTGTCTTCACCGGTCTTGCCGGCAGCGGCTATGAACGCTTTCTTTAGAGCGACGGCGATTTTCTCGGGCTCGAAATCGGCAACATTGCCGTTGCGCCGGATCACCTTATATGAAGTACTGCCTGTTGTGACCCCGGTCTCCCGGATTGTCGTCGCTTGTGCCATTGTCATCCTCCGACTGTGCGCTTGGGTGTAGGTGAAAAAATCCTCTTGATCGCTCACCAAGAGGATTTGTCACTACAACAAGGGGGAGTTGTTGCGAGACGAATCCTCTCAGTTCCCCGGAGAGGTTGCGCCCTTTGCACTCGAGTGGGTAGTCTGGCTCCCGGTGGTACCGGATACAGTTGCGGGTCAGCGGTGGATTCTCACCACACTTCCCCCACCGGATTACTGGAATTCAGTAATCCCTTGAGATTGCCGAGTGCTGTGGTATGTTGATTTTCTGTCCCGATTTCTCGCTCGGGTGTAACGAAGTTATCACTCCGTCACACAAGAAGCAAGGCTACCCGATGTATATGCAGTGATATCAATGAAGACAAGCCTGCCCAATTTTTCCCCGATCCCGGGCCCGCATCCCGGGTCAATCGAGAATTGAAATAAGACTCATGGCCGATCAGGCCGACTGTTGCATATCCATCGGGAAACCCTGCTTTTATCAGCTTCTTTTGCGTAATTTATCGATCAGAAGCGGCAGGACACTGCCCGAGGGTCCTTCCAGGAAGAGGCTGGCGGTGGCGCTCAGGGGCGTGCGCTCGGGATTGACCTCGATCACCGAGGCTCCTTTGAGGATCGCTGTCATTGGAAGAGATGCCGCCGGTTGCACCAGACCGGATGTTCCCACCACCAGAACGACCCGGGAAGTCTCACATTCACTGACAGCACGCATGAGGGTCTTCGAATCCAGGGCTTCGCCGAACCACACCACCGCCGGTCTCAGCATCGAGCCACAGTGACACAGGGGCGGCTCCTCGAGACCGAAAGGAACGTCATCGGTACAATCATGATGATTGTCGAAACAATAGAACCGGGCGATACTGCCGTGCAGCTCGAGGACATCGCCGGACCCGGCTCTCTGGTGCAAACCGTCGATGTTCTGGGTGATCACGACCACCTGCTCGAAGAGGCTCTCGAGCTCGACTATGGCGTGATGACCGGGGTTGGGCTCGACTTCACGGAGCTTCTCCCGACGCCAGTCGTACCATTTCCAGACCAGGGGCGGATCTTTGAGAAAGCCTTCCGGGGTGGCCAGCTGCTCGGGATCGTAATTGGCCCAGAGTCCTGTCTGTGCATCACGAAATGTCGGAATACCGGACTCTTTCGAGACGCCGGCCCCGGTGAGCACGGTCACTTTGCCGGCACCGGTCATGAGCGAAACCGCTCTTTCCAGGTCTGATTGCAGGGAAACCGGGGTCGCTCCGTCAGGCATCATGCTCACCTCCGTGTCTTTGCCAGGATACCAAAAGTTCACACTTACAAAATAGGATGAGCATACCCCCTTGTAACGTTCCCCAGGACGCGATTCTCAAATATGTCTTTTGACCCCCCAATCCTCGATACGGGCGGAGATATCTACGCCCAGGCAATCAAACAGGCTGTGGCCTCTGTAGTCTTCAACAGAGATCCGGCTTCTTCGCCTAGCGAACCTTCTGTGAACAAAATGTCCGCGTCGATCTCCATGAGCCCGGGCAGACAGTGTCCCTGCTGCAACGACACCATATCTTTCGAGCCTGCCGGCCCGCGAATTTTTGTCGAAAAACGTGCTGAGACCGATCCCCTTTTCCTGAGCGAAGACGACCTCGCCCAGCAGGTTTCAGCGCCGACAGCCAGTGCCGACGAAGACTCCACGACCTATTTCGGTCTCAGCGATGAAGACCGGGTCGATATCTCGGAATTCTCCCTCTGAT
>JAGQHH010000323.1 GCA_020431945.1 Cyanobacteria bacterium HKST-UBA02
ATCGAAGGAGCCCTGCTTATCCGGATCCAGATCGAAAAAATAAGCGCGGACTTTGACGACTCTCTTGCTTTCCTTGAAAACCAGACGAGCCATCAAAAGAGCATCGATTTTCAAGTCTCGCTCCGTCGCCCGGGGATGTCTGTAAGTAGACAAGAGCGCATCATCTTCATCGAAAGCGACACGAAACCCGAGAGCCGGGTGGAGGATACCGTCGGACTCGACCGCCCTTGAGATCTCCCCGGCTGCATCAGGGGCGCCCGAAGCCGGATACACTGCCGCGCCCAGAGCTAGAAAGACCAGAATTAAGCAAGACAGGCCTTGCAAGTTTTCCTATTCCTTCAAGATCTAACGGCTAATTCTACCCTGTCTGCTTTGATCTAAAATGAGCGCATGGCTGTTGAGCTTGTACATGTCTCCGATATCCACTTCGGTTCCGGCGAGTCGCACGGGCGACTCAATCCGGAGACCGGGCTGAATGTTCGCTTCGAAGATTTCGTCGAAGCCCTGCGTAAAGTCGTGGACTATTCGATCGAGAAGAGAATCGATGTCTTTCTCTTCTCCGGCGATGCATACAAGAACGCCTCCCCGGCACCCATCTATCAGAAGATGTTTGCTACCGAGCTCCGGCGTCTATCCAGGGCAGGCATCAAGACCGTCCTGGTGGTGGGCAATCACGATCAGCTCTTGCGCTCCACACAGTCCCATGCCCTCTCGGTGTTCCAGAGCCTGGAAGTTCCGGAAGTAACCATCATCGACCGCCCCCTCTCGGTACGGCTCGAGACTGCTTCCGGACCTCTGCAGCTGGTCGGTCTTCCCCATGTCACCAGGCACAATCTCATGACCCTGGACAAATACCAGGGCTATTCGGCAGCCCAGCTCGATTCCGTGCTGGTCAGCCATGTGGAAGGGCTCTTGCGCGGATACTATCAGGAGCTCGATCCGGAGTTGCCGACAGTGGTCACCGCCCATATGAGCGTGGACCGAGCCGTCGCCGGCATCGAAGAAGAGCTGCTGGTCGGCTATACCCTGACATTTCCCACCGACATCTTTGTCGACCCCAGAGTGGATTATGTCGCCCTGGGCCATATCCACAAGCACCAGATCATCAGGCAGGCCGATCCCGCCATCGTCTATGCCGGCAGCCTGGAGCGGGTGGATTTCGGCGAGTCGAAAGAAGATAAGGGTTTCGTTCATGCCACCATAGAGAGGGGCAAGGTCGACTATCGCTTCCATTCCATCGACCCCAGACCCTTCATCACGGTAGACGCCGATCTGGCGGCAAGCGACGATCCGTCGAGGGAGCTGCTTCGGAAAGTCGAGAAAAAGTTGCTGCCGGGATGCGTTTTGCGGGTGCGCTACCGGATCGACCAGGAACGCATCAACCAGGTGGACGAGCAGGCAGTGCTCTCGATCGCCTCAGGCTGCCTGTCCGTGCGCTTCCAGCCCGAGGTCATCCCCTCCCATCGTCGGGCCCGTTTGCCCCAGCTCACAGAGACGGCTGTGGCATCACCGGTGGAGGCACTGGGCGCCTATATAGAAGAGCTGGAGGGTCTGGAGCCTGAGCGCAAAGAGCGACTTCTCGGGCGAGCCCGAGAAGTAATCGCCCAGCTCAGCGCCGAGCTTCATAACGAAGTCTGACCGATCTAGACAGTACGGCTGAGCTCGGGAGCGAGACTGGCTTCACTGGTGGTGCCGGGTGCGGATCCACCCGCCTGTTGCTCGAAGCCGAGACCGAGACGGCGTGCCACTATATAGGTAGGACGGCGCCGGGTCTCATCCAGGACCTTGGCCAGATAGACGGACACACAACCGGTAGCGGCAATCTGCAAACCGGTGAAGAAGGCGACTCCGCAGAGAAGAACGCTGTTGTCCAGCTTGAGCCCGGCCAGAACGAAAGCGACAACGAAGGCCAGGGCTGCCAGAGTGGCCAAAATGCCGCCCAGGACAGGCAGGAAAAGAAGCGGGGCGACACTGAAGGCTAGAAGGCCATCCAGAGCCAGACTGAGGAGCTTGCGCACGGTGTAGGCGCTCTCGCCGATCTCTCGTGCTTCCCGATCGAGTGGCACTCCGCATTGCTTGAAACCGAGCCAGGGGATCAGACCGCGAATGAAGCGGCTCTTTTCGGGAACGCTGGCCAGGGCTTCCACGACAGTTCGGTCCAGGAGCCTGAAATCACCGGTATCCCACGGTATCTCGACGGTGGAGACCGCCCCGAGGATACGATAGAAAAGGAAGGCGGTATTGCGCTTGAGAAAACGATCGCGCCGCTTGGAACGGGTGGCATAGACCACGTCATAGCCTTCTTTCCATTTGTCGATCATGGTAGGAATGAGCTCGGGAGGATCCTGCAGATCCGAGTCCATATTGACCACGACCCGGCCCGCGCAATGATCGAGACCGGCGGTGATGGCGGCCTGCTGCCCGAAGTTACGGGACAGCTCGATAAGCTTGATGTTGGAGAACTCCAGCGCCAGCTCCCGGAGCGCACTGGAGGCGGGAGCCCGGCTCCCGTCGTTGACGAAAACCACTTCGTGACTCATGCCGGTAGGCCCAATGCAAACCTGGAGCCGGTCCAGAAGCTTGACCAGATTGCGGGGGTCTTCGTTGTAGACGGCTACTATTACCGAAAGATCGACGGCAACGATATTGGGATCGCTC
>JAGQHH010000324.1 GCA_020431945.1 Cyanobacteria bacterium HKST-UBA02
GGTCGTTTCGGCAATCTCAGCTTCGTCTCAGGGAGACCCAGCGGTGAAGTTTGCGCCCTTCTCTCGGGCCCGAAAGCGATCGTATCGGAAAGTTTCGCTCTCCGTCATAACGTCGCTCCGGGAGACAGGATCGAGCTGCCGGTGCCCTCCGGCAATCTCGATCTCAGGGTGGTGGACATCTATTATGACTATGTCAGCGATGCCGGCTATATAGTCGTTCCCCGGGATCTGTACGTGAAGAGTCTGGGGGACGAATCGATCACGAGTTTCGCTATCGTTTTGCAGGAAGGTGCCGATCCGGACCGGGTGCGCTCCCGGATCGTAAAGAGTCTTGGCGGTGTGTCACGCTTTTCCATCCGTACCACCGGGGAACTGCGCCAGCGAATCCTCGAGATATTCGACAAGACTTTCGCGGTCACCTATGCACTTCATACCATTGCCATAGTCGTGGCGATTCTCTCGGTGATGAATGCCCTCTTCGCTCTGATCACCGAATCACGCAGGGAGTTCGGAATTCTTTCCTATCTCGGCATGAGCGCCGCTTCTCTGAGAAGGATGGTGCTGGTGGAAGCCGGGCTCCTGGGGCTTATGGGCAGCATCGCCGGAACGGCCCTGGGATTTGTTCTCTCGGTTCTTTTGATTTATGTTATCAACAAGCAGTCATTCGGCTGGACGGTCAGGTATATGGTTCCCGGCGATTTCATCATCCAGAGTTTTTTCATAGTCTTTTTCACTTCGGTCCTCTCCGGTCTCATTCCTTCTGCCATGGCTTCCAGAACCCCTGCTCCGGAGGTGGTGCGCAGTGAATAGGCGCTTTCTGAAAGCGATTTGTCTGGCTTTTCTCATTCTTCTCTGCGGCTCGCCGTACGGGCGGTCGGCAGAGTATCGTCAGGCTCTGCCCGGATACAAGTACAGCTTCCCTTTCGATCATGGCAGTCACGATGACTTCAAGACCGAGTGGTGGTATTTCACCGGGCACCTGACCGGAGGGAGCGGAGCCCGTTACGGCTTCGAGCTCACTTTCTTCCGCACCGCTTCCGGAGACAGAGCAGAGGAAGCTCAAAAGAAGATCGGAAGGTCCTGGACGACAGAGAATCTCTATCTCGCACATTTCGCGCTCACCGATATCGAGGGCGGCTCCTTTCGCTATTTCGAGAAACTGAACAGACCGGGTCTGGGTCTGGCGGCCGCCGAGAAGGGAGACGGCTATGTCTTCAATGAGCGCTGGTCCATGGAGTTTCTGGGAGACACGCTTGTTTTGAGGGCCGACGAGAAAGACATCTCTCTGCACCTCGCTCTGCGATCGAAAAAGGCACCGGTTATCCACGGGGTGGACGGGATAAGCCAGAAAGCCGAAGGGGAAGGGAGGGCTTCGCACTATTATTCTCTGACCCGGCTCACAGGCTCAGGCCGTCTGGCTGTGAAAGGCAAGAGCGAGAGGGTCCAGGCTGTGGCTTGGATGGATCACGAATTCGGCAGCAATCAGCTCCAGGAGGACCAGGTCGGCTGGGACTGGTTCAGCATCCAGCTCGATTCGGGAAAGGAATTGATGCTTTATATAATGCGCCGTAAGGACGGCACCATCGATCCGCATTCTTCCGGGACCGTTGTTTTCGCCGACGGCAGGAGTCGCCATCTCGGGCACGGGGACTTCCGGATCGAGACCAGGGACCACTGGCAGAGTCCGATAAGCAAAGGGAAGTATCCAATGGCCTGGCAAATTGATATACCATCGCAGAAGTTGAAGCTGACAGTGGTTCCTCCTCTCAAAGGACAGGAGCTGGTCACCGGAAAATCTACCGGAGTCACTTACTGGGAAGGTTGCGTCGATGTGAATGGCTCCGTGGACGGTGCGCCTGACAGGGGCCGGGGATATGTCGAGATGACCGGATATGCTGAGAGATTCAAGAAAAAAATCTGAGATTCTTATAGCGGCTTGTCTCGCCCTCGGGCTTGCCTTGCCGGAAGCGGCACTGTCCGCGCCTCCCGCCTCCGGCTCGAAGCTTGAGCATCGCTGGGTGGATCTCAAGGAAAATGGAAGCGCCCAGGAGGCTCAGCGGAGCTGGAGCACAGCTGAGCGCTATTACCTTCAGGCTCAGGCGGTGGCCAGACGAATCGGTCCGGAGTCCAACCAGCTTCTCGAGACCGAGGCTCGACTGGCCAATGTTCGTCTCCTCGGCGGCAAAGAGCAGCTGGCCGAGGAAGGCTATAAGACCGTCATCGAGCTGCTGAAGAAAAAGAAGAAGGACAAGACCCTGCATCAGGAGACGATGATCTGGGTGGAAGACCTGGCTGACACCTATGTGGCCAAAGCCGGGAACAGGGCCGACGATCGCAGTTTGAACTATGTGAATCACGCTGTGAAAATCCGTGATGTGATCAGCGGTGACAAGCACCCTCGAATGTCGGCTACGCTCCAGCATCTCTGCAACATTTACCAGATGCGCCATGACTGGGGAGCGCTCGATCGCACCGCTCAGCGATTGCTCAAGGTCGATGAGCTGCGATTCGGCCGCGATCACGACCGGGTCGCCCAGGACCTCTATTGCATCGCTTCGGCAAAGTACAGTCAGGGCCTTCACGCCGACGCCGAGTCTTATGTAAGGCAGGCTCTGGATATCTATTTGAAGAAGGAGAGACCGCCGGCTCTGGCAATCGCCCTCTCCAAGACCCAGCTTGCTCATATTCTGAGAAGCCAGAAACAATACAAGCTGGCCGAGGAAGAAGCTCGCTCGGCCCTGGCCTGGATGGAGAGAGAACTCGGCAAGAATTCATACAACGCCAATCACAACCGGGAGCTTCTCGCCTCGATCCTGCTCGATGAAGGCAAAACAAGCGAGGCTGTGGCGCAGTACGAGACCAGTCTCGCTATCGCCGAGAAAGCTCTGGGCAAGGGCAATCGCGAGTTGATACCGTATATGGAGAGACTGAAGAGCGCCTATACCCGGCAGAAAGCCAGGGGAAAAGTGAAAGAGATCGACAGCCGTATCCGCGCTCTCGGCGGCAAGGTGAAATAGTCTCTTCCTATATACTCGGAAGAGGCGAGCGTTGATCAATATAGATATTGACGCCGAACTTTTTTTGTAATCGTTTCAGATTACTTTCCGAGAAAGCATCATTGTCCTCTACATAGATAGCCAGGCGGCGGCGATTTTGGAATGGTTTTAGCCCTTCCTCACTGATGTCTGGATTATCGATGACATAGAGATGCTCCAGAGAGGGAATAGTAGCCAGGGCTTCCATGTCGCGGTCATCGATTGCGCAGGAATTCATCGTCAATGTTCGCAGCCGCGGCAGCAAGGCGAGACGACCCAGGGCTCTGGCAGTGAGACCCTTATTCCTGCTCAATTTGAGCTGCTCGAGGTTTTTCATGGTCGCTATTGTGGCAAGGTCTTCGGAGGTCAATTCGCATTCGACCAGCCAGAGCTTCATGAGTCCCCGGAGGAACGGTCTGTCCTGTTTGCCGGAGAGTTTCGCCAGGTGCCGTAGAGTGCCTGGTCCAAGCCGGCACTTTTCCAGGTAGATTCTATTGATGTTGGGATAGAGGCTGATTTTGTCTATTCTCTTCTTGTCTACAGAACAATTCGAGAGCCAAACTATCTGAATTTTTTCGTCCCCACCCGGGAGACCAGCTTCCACTTCTTCCCCATCCAGGCGCAGGCAGTGATCTTCGCCGTATTTATTGCCAAGACGGCTGTTGAGAGCCGATTCGAAGTTATTGTCGGCAATCTCGCTACTTTTCGGCGAAAGCGCTCCCTTATGCTCTGCTTTTTCTGGCTGGTAGATCGACTTATCGGTGCTGTCCATGAAGAGAATTCCCAGGACCGGAAAAAGGGCGGCTGCGAATACGACGGTACCGATCAGCACAGGTCCAAGAGTATTTTTTTGCTTACCCCCCGGCTCGATGGTGTCTGCCGGGACAGCCTGCTTGCATTCATCAAGAGCCTCTTTGAACTCGCTCATGGTCTCGAATCGGTCCTCTCGATTTTTCAAGAGAGCCCTGGCAATCACTCTTTCCAGGCGGGGATCGAATTCCAGGGATTGATTGCTCTCGGAAAGGGAGGGCGCTCTCTTGTTCAGGTGCATCTCGATGGTTTCAAAGGCGGTGTCACCTTCGAAAACCGGCTTGCCGGTGAGTAGCTCGAAAGCCATGCATGCCAGGCTATAGATATCCGAGCGTCCGTCCGGCCTCTCTCCGCGAGCTTGCTCCGGGCTCATGTAACGCGGGCTGCCGATCATCTGGCCGGTTCTGGTCAGGGTCTTGATCCCTTCACTGCCGCTGTCGATCTTGGCTATGCCAAAATCGAGTATCAACGGCCTGAGCGTGTCTCCTTCTTCCTGCACCATGATGTTGGACGGTTTGAGATCGCGATGGATGACCCCGTTTTTGTGAGCGTGCTGCATCGCGTCGGCGATCCGGCCAGTCAGATCGATGACGGTTTCTGCATCGAGGGGAGCGTGCTCTTTCGCGTAGCCGTCGAGTCCCCGGCCCGGCACCAGATCCAGAACCATGAAGGGGTCATTGTCCTCGGTGAGACCGAAGTCCAGAACCCGGACTATAGAGGGGTGGTCCAGGGAGCTTATCGCTTTCGCTTCGCGCTGGAAGCGAGTCAGGTAGGAGTCATCGGCTCCCTCCCTGAGAAGGACTTTCACCGCTACTTCACGATCCATGCGGCTGTCCCGGGCGTGATATACCCGTCCCATGCCGCCTGAGCCGAGCTCTCCGAGGATGATATAGCGCCCGGCCAGGGATGATTCGCTCATCTCGACCTCACTATACGGTCAGAGATTCTGGACCAGATGAAGAACCACGAAAGCGAAGAGCACACCGGCAAGAAAGGAGCAGAGGATGATATGCCAGACGAGATTGACCTGGCGATGGTTCATGCTTCTGACAATGCCGATGCGGGCGGCGATATAGAGAAGGGCTGAAAAATAAGCCAGCATCGCCACCGCCAGGCGAACAAGACCGGTGCTGAAAGATACGCATAAGAGGGCGACAGCCAGGGCCGGCACAAGCCAGATCGTCAGAGGATCGCTCTTACGGATCTTCTGGCCTTCCGACCTTACCGCCTCGCGAATAAGCTTGAAAGAGGCAATCAGGTTCGGCCAGAATCCGAGCCGGGGGATTGTGCCTGGTGCCGGCGCCTGAGTCCCGGGATTGGACGCGTTTTCAGGAGTGGGCGTATTCTCTGTCATTTATCTAGGATACAACGAACCAGGAGCGGCCAAGAAGAACATTGTCCGGATCGGTCACTGAGCCCGAGATCCGGCTTAAAGCTCGGATGCGGGGCAGAGATGATTTATCGGGCATTGAGGGCAATCCGGTTTGCGGGCGAAACAGAGCCTGCGCCCGTGCCAGATGAGCGTGATGGAAAGCTTCGACCAGTCCTTTTCCGGAAAGATTTTTTGCAGGTCTTTCTCGATCTTGTACGGGTCTGTTTCACGAGTCAGACCGAGCCTTCGGGAAAGTCTCTGGACATGAGTGTCGACTGTCCAGCCCGGCACCGAATAAGCGACCCCGAGCACCACATTGGCTGTTTTGCGCCCCACCCCCGGGAGGCTGGTGAGCTCTTCGAGGGTCGTGGGGACTTCGCCGTCGAAGCGCTCCACCAGCGCCATGGCGCAGCTCTGGATATTTTTCGCCTTGGCATTGAAATAACCGGTTGGGCGGATGATCTTTTTGATCTCCTCCAGGGGCGCTTCCGCCAGGTCCCGGGCGGTGGGAAAGCGGCTGAAGAGCTCCGGAGTGACTTTATTCACCTGGACGTCAGTGGTCTGGGCCGACATGATCACAGCCGTGAGAAGCTGGAAAGTGGAGTCGAATACAAGCTCGCAATCAGCATCGGGATAAAGCTCGCAGAGCTTATCCGCCATGGACAGGGCGGTTTTGCGGGAAACCATTTTGTGTTTTTTCTCTTTCAATCGACGGTGGTGCCTCGCTCTCTCGATTCCGCCACGAAGACATCCAGGCGTCCGAATCGGTAATATGGTGCATCCTGACGGTCTTTCCGCAAGGGGTCGCTTGCCAGCATACGCTTGATGTAGCGACCGTGCTCGCGGCTTGCCACCAGTCCGAAAAGGGTGGGACCGCTACCGGTGACATTGGCGGTGAAACAGCCGAGCTCGAGCATTCTGTCGCGCAAGCCGGCAAGCTCCGGGTGCAGGTTGAAGAGCACCGGCTCGAAGTCGTTTCCTACCCTTTCCACCAGCTCTTCCAGATTCCCATCGCGCAGGGATTCCGCCAGCTTACCCGCCGGGACGACTGGCGATATGGATTCCTGATCACCTGTCACGAAGTCGTCATAGCTCTTGTAGAGCCCCGGAGTGGATATGGAAAGATTGCGGGGTTTGACGATCAGGAAGAAGAGTTTGTGGCTGTGCTCGATATTCTCCAGGTGGTCGCCCCGGTGAGTGCCCAGACAAGTTCCGCCCAGGATGGCGAAAGGGACGTCGGCGCCGAGCCGGGACCCCAGCTCCATGAGCCTGTCTGTACCCAGTCGGTCGCCCATGATTCGATCGAGGGCTACCAGAGTAGCGGCGGCATCAGCGCTTCCTCCAGCCATGCCGGCACCAATGGGGATCTCTTTGACGATGTCGGCTTTCAGGGAAAGCTTTCCGGACTCCGGGACTTCCTTCATATAGGCGTCCACCGCCCTGGCGATAAGATTGCTTCCGTCCATGGGAAAATCGCCCGGCACTTTGCTGTCTATCCGGCCGAAGCTGATCTTGCCCCCGGCGGTATCATCGGTGACCGAAATGGTGATCGAGTCTTCCAGATCGACTGACTGAAGTACCGTTTCGACACGGTGATAGCCATCGCCCATGATGCCCAGGATGCGAAAACTCAGATTCAGTTTTGCCCTGCCTGTCGCTCTGGCGCTCCTGATTGCGATGTGTTTCTCGCTCATTTATTTATGGAGGGCGGCTACGGCATCGGTCAGCATGCCGAACTGGACCAGGCTCAGATCCTCGGCTCTGGCCAGGGGATTTATCTTGAGCGAGCGCAGGATATCCGAAATCTCGCGGTCGCTGAGTTTCAAAAAGCCCAGGTTGTTCTTCAGCATTTTACGGCGCTGTTTGAAACCGCAACGGACAATGGTGCGAAGCAGTGAATGATCCATCGATTCGAGCTTCACCGGTGGTGCCACGTGGGGCTTCAGCCTCACAACGGCTGAAGTAATCTCCGGCCTGGGCAGGAAGCATTCGGGAGGGACTCTGAAAAGCAGCTCGGCATCGAAAAAGTAGTCTTTCAAAACCGTCAGCTGGGAATAGTCTTTGCTTCCCGGTCTGGCCACCAGGCGCTCGGCGACCTCGAGCTGGATGGTCATCACCACTTCTTCGATTTTTCCGAGCCAGGGTCGGGGCTTGCCGATCTCGCCGAAGATCCGGGAGATGATCGGGCTGGTTATCTGATAAGGGATATTGCCGGCGATTTTTACCCTGGTATCAGGCAGACCGCCCAGATCGAAACTGAGGAAGTCACCATGGATGATACTGACATTGGAGCGCTCTCTGAATTTGTCGGTGAGTCGTTGATAGAGCCTGTCATCGAGCTCGATGGCGGTGATTCGGGCACCGCTCGAGGCCAGGCCGTGGGTGAGAAAACCGAGACCGGCGCCGATTTCGATGATGTGATCGGATGGGGATGGATTGACGGCTTCGACAATCCGATCGAGACGCCCGGCATCGACGAAGAAATTCTGACCGAGTTTCTTGTTGGCTGTCAGCTTACGGGCTTCCCTGACTAATTCCTCGCTTCTCTTGTCACCAGACAATTCAGGAGCTGGCCTCCAGTGAGCTTACCGAGTCTTCGCCTTTGGTGGCTTTATGTTTTTTCGAAGAACTGCCGTTCGGGCTTTCTTCGGCGACGGTCTCGCTGCCGTCCTCCTCGTCTGCCTGCTCGTCGGGATCTTTGCGAATAAGTTTGAGCTTTATAATCCGGTGCCTGTCGGCTTCTTCGATCCTGAGGGTATAGTCGCCGGCTTCCACTTCCTCTCCCACCGAAGGCTCGTGACCGAGCAGCCCGAAGACATGACCGCCGAGAGTATTGAATTGCTCGTCCTCGATAGCCAGATCGAGCATATCGTTCACTTCCTCCAGGGTTATCCTGGCATCGATGATGGTGCCGTCCTCCGATTCCTGAATCATCTCTTCGACGATATCGTGCTCGTCGGCGATATCGCCAACCAGCTCTTCCAGGAGGTCTTCGAAGGTGACCATGCCTTCGGTGCCGCCGTGCTCGTCCACGACGATCGCCATATGGGTCTTGGTTTTCTTGAACTCGGTGAGCAGGTCCTGGAGTCCCTTATTCTCGGGGACGATCAAGATAGGCCGAGCCAGCTCCCGCACCGGAAGTTTCTCTTTGCCCTCGACATAGGCTCGCATACCGTCCCGGATATGGATGAGCCCGAAGATGGAGTCGATGCCTTCCTCGTAGATTGGAATCCTGGAATGTCCGTGCTTGAGAGCCAGATCCACCATGTCGCTCACCGGATGATCCGCCGACATGACGATCATGTCCCGTCTGGGGGTCATGATCTCGCTTGCCATGGTGTCGGCGAATTCGAAGACGCTGTGGATCATCTCTTCCTCGCCTTCTTCCAGCACACCTTCTTCATGGCTGGCGGAGACCAGCATCTTGAGCTCGTCTTCGGAGTGGACCAGGTGATGACCGTGGGGATCCGAGATCTTGAATAGCTTGAGGGTGTACCTGACCACATTGTTCATGATGATGAGAAGCGGCTTGGTGAGCAGGCACCAGAAATGCATTGGATAGATAGTCCACAGAATCACCTGCTCTGCCCGGTTGAAAGTCAGGGTCTTGGGCAGGATCTCGCCCCAGACCGTCTGCAGGAAAGCAGTAATGGTGAATACCAGGGTATAGCAAATCACCTGGCCTGTGAGGATGAGGTCCGGGCTCCAGGACAGTCCCGGCCCGATGTCAGCCAGCCAGTGGGAGAGACGCTCGGCGAAGGCCTGCTCGCCCACGGCACCGACGATGAGCATGGCGAGAG
>JAGQHH010000325.1 GCA_020431945.1 Cyanobacteria bacterium HKST-UBA02
CCTTATGATGAGATAGCGGCGGTGACGGGCACCACCCTGAGCTCGGTCAAGTCCCTCCTGTTCAGGGCCAGGGACAACCTCAGAAAAGCTCTCAACGAACCGGAGTAATCCAAAGATGATGACTGATACAAACGAGACCAACTATGAATACTGCCTGAGACTCCGGGAAGAGCTGGAGCCCGACAGCCGGCCGAGCGCCGAGCAAGAAGAGCATCTGGCCGCCTGCGCTGACTGCGCCGCCTATATCGCCGATACTGCCGCGATCGTCGAGCTGGCCAGAGCCATGCCTCAATTCGATGTGAGCGAGGAGCTCACCCAGAGTATCTTGAAAGAGACCCGGCAGGGACGGAGCAAACAAAGCGCCACCGTAGCCGGTGCGGTGGTCGTACTCGCCTTCCTTTTCTTCCTGTTCTCCATGGAAACATGGGAAACCACATGGGGAATGCTTTCCTGGCTGATCGGACTGGCCGCCATGGTAGTCTTCAAATATCTCGCAGAAGAACCGGTACAGGAGTCGGCGACTTGATCAAGAGCAAGGAAGACAGAGCAAGATCGAGATGGCAAGCCATGCTTGTCGGTCTCGCTCTGTTTGCCTCCCTCGCCGTCTCTCCGATACTGCCGGTGGGCTCACAGGAGTTGCCCCGTTTTCGAGAAAGAGCAAGAGAGATCCTCAGACAGAGAAATCCCGGGCTGGCAGCGGCTTTCGAAAAGAGCCCCAGACCCGGGCTGACCTTTCGAGCCTGGGCCAACAAACCCAAGCCTTTACCGGCGACTTTTCTATTCTGCGCTTTCATCTCGATCATCGGAACAGGTTTTTTCCCGGGCTTCATCAACTCGGCAAGAGCCGCCACCAGAAAGAAATTCTGGCGCTGCCTGGGCGTCTCGGTCATGGTCCTGATCACCGGACTGATGCTCTCCACGGTTCTTTATCTCATCGAGATGGGTATCCCCCTGGCTCACCTGATCATCGCCTGCCTGCAACTCATTCTCCTGGCCGGGCTCTGCGTAGCAGTGACCACCATGGGTCACGGGATTCTCGCCCGGGCCGGGCTTTCCCGGAGCGACTGGGCCGCCCGCCATCCCCGGCTCCTCAATCTCCTGGCGGTGCTCACCGGCAGTCTCCTTTTCGCTCTCATGGTACAGATCCCCGGCTTTCGAAAAGTGCCGCCGGTGGGCATCCGCATAGCGGTGCTCCTGGCCCTGGTCGGGGCCGGCGGGCTTTTACGCGCTACTCTTCTCAAGCCGAAGGGTGAAGAATAAGGCGCTTAGATTCGTTTATCGAGCCGACCTCACGACCCACCGCGGCAGCCACCGGCACGAGACTGCTCATAAGCCGGCGCATTTCCCCGAGAGAGAGCGCCTGTCTGGCATCGGAAACAGATTGCTCCGGACGGGGATGGCATTCGATGATCAAACCATCGGCACCGGCAGCGATGGCAGCCCGGCTCAGGGAGGCCACCAGCTCGCGCTTGCCTGCGGCATGGCTCGGATCGACGATCACCGGCAAATGAGTGAGCTGCTTGAGGAGGACCACCGCTCCCAGGTCGAGCACATTGCGGGTAGCTGTATCGAAACTGCGAATGCCTCGCTCGCACAGGATGACATCGCGATTCCCTCCGGCAAGCAGATATTCGGCGGCCAGAAGCAGCTCCTCCACCGTCGCCGAGAGCCCGCGCTTGAGCAGCACCGGCTTGCCAGCCCCGGCCAGGACTTTGAGAAGCTCGAAGTTCTGCATGTTGCGGCTGCCTACCTGAAAGACGTCACAGGACGAGGCAGCTTCTTCTATCTGCAGGGCCGACATCACCTCGGTGACCACCGGCAGACCCGACTCGAGCCTGGTGCGCCTCAGAACCGCAAGACCTTCCTCACCGAGCCCCTGGAAAGAATAAGGGGAAGAACGGGGCTTATAGACACCGCCCCGCAGGGCGCAGACACCGGCGCTCCGCAGAGCGGCGCCCACAGAGGTCATCTGCTCCTGGTCCTCCACGGCGCATGGACCCCCTGCGATAAAAAGAGACTTGCCTCCGCAAGTGGTGCCCGGTGCGATGGTCACCACAGTGTCCGGCTGACCATCGAGACGATGGACCTGGAGCTGTAACTGGCTTTTCATGATATTTCTCCTCGAAATTGAAAATGGGATTTGAAGAATCGGAAAGAATCCGGTCAAATCACCATCGCCAGCGCCGGCCCGGAAGATAGAGCCGGGACGAGAGGAAATATTCGAGCTGGAGAAAAAGATTGATCTTGATCATATTCGTAAAAAAAACCGCAGGACCTGGGTCTGCGGCTCACCGGATATCACTCAAAAAGCTGGCACGAGCTAGAGCAAAGGCGGTGAGCCCTTAAATCCCCAGGAGGTCTGCCAGCTGTTTGCGAATTTCTGCATAGCAGCAGTCTAGACCAGGGTCGGGACCCGGTCAATGAAGAACCCGGCAATGATTACACAGGGTAAACAGGAGGCTAGAATATTGAGAGTCCCGAACTCACTAGACCCGGAACATTTAAGAACAGACCATGAACATATTAGTAGCGATAGACGGATCTCATTTCTCCCGAGCAGCGGTGGACAGGCTCATCGAAAGACCCTGGCCGGAAGGCACCCGGATCAGGGTGGTCCACGTGGTGGAGCCTTTCCACCCGGAATATGCCGCCTGGCACGCCAATTATGTCCCCCTGGCTCTCGAAGCTCAGAAAGAGCTGGTGGATGCCGCCCGAACCATGGTGGACGAGACCGTCGCCCAGCTCAAAGCCCGCTTCGGCGACGAGGCGGTGGCAGGGGAGATCCATGAAGGCTATATCAAGGACCGTATTCTCGAGCTTGCCGAGACCTGGCCGGCAGACCTGATCGTAGTAGGGTCTCACGGTCGTAAAGGGATCACCAAGTTCCTTCTGGGCAGCGTTTCGGAGGCGATCATGTCCCACGCGCCCTGCTCGGTGGAAGTGGTCCGGGTCAAGGACGAGCCGGACGACGAAGATTGAGGTCGAGAGCTTTCTAGCCTTGTTTATCTAGCTCTGTTCTTCTGGCGGCGCTTTATAGGGCTCGAAGAAGGCCTGACGCCCGCCCAGGAAGAAAAGCGATATCACCAGGTGAATCACCACAATCGAAACAAACAAAACTCCGGATGTCTCGAAATAGCCCGATTGCATAGTAATGGCTCCAGTCGGCTGTAAAAGTGTACAAATCTAACTATACCCGGTAAGACCGGCAGATTATAAACATTTGAGGCTGGCCCCGGGGGCGCCCAAACCTGGCTATCCCCTTGTAATATGACGTATTGAGCCGATTCACCGGGCTTAACACGCTCCTGGCAGCCGCTGGATATGTGATATAAAATCGGTGGATCATTTGGATTACCAGAACACCAGAACAGTCATTACACCGCTTAAGGGGGTAGATTGATGGACGCTACTAAACGGTTCTTGCCGCTATCGCTGGCACTGATGCTGGTCGGCGCAATTGGACCGGCTTCAGCAAACTCCCTGCTCGACCCTTATGCCCACATCCAGGCTCCCCAGCCGGTAGCCAAGAAGAAAGCCCCCGAGGTCCCCACTGTTGACAACGTGGTCACCCCGCAGA
>JAGQHH010000326.1 GCA_020431945.1 Cyanobacteria bacterium HKST-UBA02
GATCTTCCCATGCGCAACGACGAAGACGACTAGTACCGGTACCGACCCGTTTTCAACAGCCTGATCACCCGGGGCAAGGCCCATACGAAAAAAGCCGCCGAGCTCTTCTACTATCTCAACCGCACCGGCTATAACGGACTCTGCCGTTTCAACAAAAAAGGCGAATACAATGTGCCTTTCGGAAGATATAAGAACATCAACTATGTCCGGGACTTCACCTGCTACCGGGAGCAGTTCTCCGACTGGCATTTCAGCCAGGGAGACTTCGCCCTTCTGCCCCTGAAGAAAAGCGACTTCATCTACGCCGACCCGCCTTATGACGTGCCGTTCACCCAGTATGCCAAGGAAGGCTTCGCCTGGCGGGATCAGGTGAGACTGGCAGAATGGCTCGCCGGTCACCGGGGACCGGTGGCGGCGAGCAATCAGGCCACCGAGCGGATCATAGAGCTCTATACCGGTCTCGGATTCGAGCTGCGTTATCTCGATGCTCCTCGCATGATCAATTGCACCGGGGATCGCAGCCCGGCAAGAGAGATTCTCGCCCTGCGCAATATCTAGCTCCCTTCTAGCCTGGCTTGACACCGGTCTCTGCCACTACCGGCGGAGGCACCAGCATGCCCGGGTATCGGGTCGGTCTGAGATCGTTGAAGCAACGCCAGCCAGCTTCGGTACCGACCACGACTACTTTTCCGGTGCAGCGGGTGAGCGCCTGGTAGAGCTGGAGCATACGATCTTCGCGGCCCTGGCTGGCGAACTTCCCGTCGATATCGACCAGGATGATCCCCCGGCGCTCCAGACCGCGAAATGTGCCGATCCGGCTCAAGCAGGAATGATTGCGCACCTGGGTGTTTCTGATCACCAGCTTCAACCCTCTTCGAAGGCGCGCTCCGTAGACCACCGAATACTTAGGCAATCTCGGGGTGAGCACGGCAATCTCGCCGGGCTCGAGACCCATGGTGGAAAGCATGTCATCGAATACATGTCCCACAGTCCGTCTCATCTCTTCCTCGTCCCGGCAAATATAGAACTCCGGTGGATCGCTCACGGGATTCCTGAGAGTCATGGACGAAGACGAGCGATAACAGGCCGAGAGCAGATGCTTGAGGGCGGCAGGAGAGCGGCGATTCTCCTGCAGGAAGCAGACCCGCTCCACAAGGGGAAGCTGTCTGGCCTGGGCGCGCACCAGATCGTTGTCGTCGATACAGTAGTACAAACCGGCATCATCCCCGCTCATACAGGCGCGAAGAGCTTCCCACCAGCGATCATGGAAGTCCTGGGCATCGTCCACGATGATCCGGTCGAAGCGAAGCTCCGGGCACTTCTTCACCGCATTCTCCAGAAGCTCGGGGAACTTTTCGCTCCAGACCCGGTTGGTCCAGCCCCCGGGCACCGGCAGGCCCGCCCTGGTGCCGAGCCGCAAACAAAGGGCATGAAATGAGGCGACCGTGATATTGCTCTTCTCCACCAGCATCTCATCCAGATGATTGCCCAGGGAGCGAGTGAAACAGGTCACAAGAGTCCGCTTGCCACTCTCCGCAAATGCCGAGGCGAGGGCCAGAGAAACAAGAGTCTTGCCCGAGCCGGCGCAGCCGTTTATCGCGACGCTCTTGCCGGCGAGACAGGCGCTCAGGGCGGCCTTCTGAGCCGCGGAGAATGACTTCCTTTCCGGGTCGAGTCTCAGGTGCTCGTCATGCCGCATCAAAACGGATGAATTCTCCAGCGAGTTCACTGGCTCTACAGGCGGTGAGGGGAGAGGGGTGAAATCGATCCGGTGGCAGCGCCTGGCGCTCTCCACCGCTGTCGCCTCGAAAGCGTGGAGGGCAGAGCCTGTGCGCAAACCGAAAAGAGATCGATCCTTGAGCTGCCTGACACGTTCCCGGGTGATTCCGTATTTGGCGGACATCGCTGACAGCGGTGCCGGCATATTGCCGTCGAGCCCATAATAGCGCTCGATGATCTTGAATCGTCGCTCACCGCCATTGGTGTTACTCACGGATTGACGCACGTGCTCGATCACTCGATCGACTACCATGCCCATATTGCGAAGCTTGAGAGACTCGATGATATCGAGCGGCACGGATTGCTCTTCCAGCAGCTTCACCAGAGTGACCTTACGTTTGTAGACATCGGTCAAGAGCCTCTCGAGACCAAGACGCCTGAGCTCCGTCGAGCAGTCTTTCAAAGACATTCTCAGATTGATATTGTTCATGTTCGGACCAGCCTCCAGCTACAGGTACAGGTGCAATCGCGAACCCAGAGCTCGATCCTAGATCTCGAGCCCGTCCCTGTAACTGTTGAAATGCACAGTCCTTATTTGGAGCGCAGCTCCGAAGCGCGCGCCGCAAGCTTGTCCGCCTCATCCGTTTTCTTGAGCTGCCTGAGCACCTGAGCGTAGTCGTCCAGGCTGTCCGCCAGATCGGTGCCGGCCACATAGTGCTTCTCATCGTTGATGGCCAGGGCGGCCTTGAAAGCTTCGGCGGATCGATCGAGCTTGTTGAGGTCTTTGAGCTTGGCGGCCATGCGAAGCTTGAGCTCGACAGCCTGAGCCGAATCCTTGCCGTCATAGCGCTCGGCCAGGATCAGGGCCTGCTCGTAGCTATCGTGGCTGGGCCAGAGCTCTCCCCGGGCTCCATAGATGTCGCCCAGCTCTTTGAGAGGCTCGATCCGCTCCTTTGTCCCGGGTCCTTTGATACGAGCATAGGAGGCAAGCATCTCATTGAGGGCCTTCTCTTTTTCCGGAGTCTTGCCGGTCTCTTCGTAAATATCGGCGAGGGCTCGATAAATCTTGGGAATCAGCGGGTCCCGATTCTTCCAGTAAGCTTCGCGAACTTTGAGAGAGTAATTGAAGAACTTCTCCGCTTCCTTGAAATTGCCTTCCTTGAAAAACTTCTGCCCCTGCTCGTAGGCCTTTTGAGAGTCCGCCGAGAGCTGCATGATCTTGGCCCGGGCTACGCCACCACCACTGGTGACATCGCCTGACTGGATGACACCGGCAGATGCCTGACTAGACCCGGAGGTGGCCCCGGCAGCTGCTCTTCCAGGCGCCGTGTAGACGTTGTGCAGGGTCTTGTGGGCGTTGGGATTGAAGGGAATATGCTTGGGAGCACCCATGAGACCGCCGTACTCACCGATTCCCTGGGCTTTTCCCGGAGTCACAGCGACAGAGAAAGCGAGGACCAGAGCTACCGGAATAAGATTCGTTAACGAGAACAATGAATAGCGCATAAGAAACCCCACGCTTTTATGAACGGCTAAAGCAATTTTACCTTCTGAGGCGATTATAGCGAAATAAGGAAAGCATCGGGTTTCAGCAGAGACATCCGGTCAAATGCGCCGGTTCTTTTGCCGGTTCTAAGGATCACAAGCGGACCCGGGTTTATAATGCCCCTTTACAAATGAGGACGGAGCCGTGGTGCAGAGCCCGCAAAACCTGGAACTAGAGCGAAAAGTAAGACTGGGAGAGCTTCTTGTCGATGCCCATGTGGTCTCGTCGGCAGACCTCACCGAAGCGATTCAGGTCTCCAAGCGCCTGGGCATCCCCATCGGACGGGTGCTCCTCGAGTCAGGCTGTGTCGGAGCGACGGTCCTGGAGGCGGCTCTGGAGGGCCAGCCCCTGGTGAACAAAGGCGAGCAGAGCCGTGACGAGATCGTCAAAGCCCTGAAAGAAGTCCACGCCACCGGCAACTCCCTGAACAAGCTCATGGGCGACGTAGGTCACAGGAGCATTCGCAGTGTCGACCGCCTCGCCGAGCTGCTCCTGGACTCGGAGATAGTCAGCCAGGATCAGCTCGATCAGGCTCTCATGACCAGTTTCGAGTCCGGTATCCCCCTGGGCTCCGCTCTGGTGTTCGAGGGGATTCTCTCCCCGAGCCTTTTCCCGAGCATTCTCCAGATCCACAAAAATATCCGGGACGGCAGGATAACCAAGGAAGAAGCCGTCAAGGAGATCAAATCCACTTTCATGCACTGGCTGAAAGCCGAAGAATCCCTGGCAGGCGGTCATGAAGAAATGGCTGCCGATCCCGAGACCAGGGAAATCGAAGAAGCCCTGCTCCCGGATGACAGGCTGGACGCAGTACCCGATGCCGGCTCCCAGAGGTTCGTCGATTTTCTCAAGCAAGCCGGCTGTTTCAGCCAGGCCGACCTGCAATCCGCCTACAGCAAAGCCATGGACGATCCGGACACCGCCGGGCGGGTGTTTCTAGCTCTCGGTCTTATCGACCTGGACACCCTGAAAACAGCAAGACGAAGCTATGACCTGGCGGACCGGGGCATGCTGGCCCGGGACGAAGCTGTGAAAGCTTTGAACACAGGCACTTCCGGCGATTTCACCGGAGACACGCGCATCAAGCGTTATTTCGACAAAGCCTGGAGAAAGAAAACCAAGAAACGTGTGGTCGGCGGTCTGGTGGTGGGCGCCACCCTGGCCGGCCTGCTCATGAAACGCTCGAAAGGGCGCTAGGCTGTCCGCCGAAAACCACCCTGCCACCCAGGATCACTGTTCTGACGCTGAGATCTTTTCGGTCCCAGAGGACGATATCAGCCAGGGCTCCCGGCGTCAGGGAGCCGATCTTGTCGCTCAGACCCAGGAGCCGGGCCGGGTTGTAGCTGGCCATGGCGATGGCTGTGCCGATATCGGAGACGCCCCAGTTCACGATGTTTCTCACAGCCTCATCAAGGGTTATGGATGAGCCGACCAGGTCACCGCCTGTAGTACCTATATGAGCTATGTCGGTGACCAGAACCGTTTTCTCTCTGCCTTTCAGCCTGAATATCATCTCGACCGTAGCCGGGTCGAGATGCAGACCATCGGCGATCAGACAGCAGCTCACCCGGTCATCCAGAAGGGCAGCCCCGGCCGCTCCGGGAGCGCGGTGATGCAGGGGAGGCATGGCATTGAAAAGGTGAGTGACCATACCCACGCCCCGCTCGAAAGCCTGCTCGGCTTCTTCGTATGTAGCGTTGGAATGGCCCAGAGAGATGAGCTTGCCTTTCTCCCTGAGCCAGGCAAGGGCCGTCCCCCCGGAATCGAGCTCGGGAGCCAGGGTGATCATCGAGACCGCATCGGTGACGATCTTTTCGAAAAGCTCGGGATCGGGTCTGGCCAGATGCTGGCTGGGGTGCACCCCGGGCCGCTGGGGAGAGAGACAGGGACCTTCAAGGTGGATCCCGGGCATTCGTGAGAGCTCGGTCTCGATTTCCAGTTGCGAGGCAGCGCCGGCGCCCAGACCGGTGAGAAAGCTTATGTTCTTTTCGAGGTGACCGACTTCATCGGTTATCAGAGTGGGCAGGAAGCTGGTCACCCCGCGCTCGAGCATATGAGCCCGCAGGCTCGAGACCTCGGCTGGACTCGGATCGGCCCAGAAGTCACAGCCGGGTCCACCGTTCACCTGGAGATCCACAAGCCCCGGAGTGACATAGCATCCGGATGCATCGATAACCTGCGAGGCTTCAGGCAATTCCGGGTTGTCGCAAAGGGCTCTTATGTGTCCGTCTTCCACCAGCAGGCTGGTAAAACGCCGCTCCAGCGGTGTGATCACATGCCCGTTTCTGATAACTAAACCCGGCATAAACTCGACACTGCCTGAAAGCCCTGTAACACTAATGGGAAGACACTATAACCGATTGATTGACTAATTAGAACTCAGGGCATATATCATAAGGCCAGTTAGACAGTTGCGAATAACGAAATGACAGAGCAGCAGGTACAGAAGGGTCAGAATGCGGTTGGCACGCAAAACGTCCAGGCGCTGGTGACCAAGATCGTCGAGCTCCAGGAAAAGCTGGTCGACGCCCAGGAAAAGAACGTCGTGCTGGGCACCCAGCTCCGGGAGATGGAGATGATGGCCCGGGACGGCGAGGATCTCAAAGGCGAGC
Organism: Cyanobacteria bacterium HKST-UBA02; assembly: GCA_020431945.1. The sequence continues at coordinate 5,878 of JAGQHH010000326.1, forward strand.
TCCACAACCAGAGCGCCCTTCTTGGCGACAAGAGCCGGGAGAACAAGAGGCTTCACCAGGATCTGGCGAGGCTCACCACAACTCTGGAAGAGAAGCTCAAAGAGCTTGAAGAGATGAAAGCCGCCAA
>JAGQHH010000327.1 GCA_020431945.1 Cyanobacteria bacterium HKST-UBA02
TCTCCTGATAGTCAGTCTGGCATCATCGATAGTCCCGGCCTTTTCGGCGGAGGAGCCGCCTCTTCAAGCAAGCACATCGAGCACGACCCTGCAGGGCGGCACCGGCTCGACTACTCTACAGGGCGGCACCGGCTCGACTACATTGCAAGGAGGCACCGGCTCTACAACTCTGCAGACCGGCACTTCGGGAGCGCTCATAAAGGGCAAGGCCGAGCGCGAGGCCGGCCCGGTCACCATTCTTTTTCTGGTCGACGCCAGTTTGAGCATGAAGGACAATCTCGACAGAAAGGTCCAGAAGATAGACGCTGCCAAGAAAGTGCTGGAGAAGGCCATGCTCGGAATTCCAACCGATGTCAATGTCGGTTTGAGGGTCTTCGGGCACTTTGCCCAGGGCGGATTCGATCCCTGTATGGCGTCCGTGCTCCTGGTGCCCCCGGGCACCGGCAATCGCGGCACGATCATCAACCGCATGCGCCGGATCAGACCCACAGGAATGACGCCTCTCACTTTCGCCATCGCCCAGGCCGCCGAGAATGATCTGCGCCGGGTGAAAGGACGCAAGACAATCATTCTCATCACCGATGGTGCCGAGACCTGCGGTCACGATCCCTGCGCCTATGTGAGGACTCTTCCGGCACGGGGCATCGAGCTCAAGCTCGATATAGTCGGTCTCGATCTGAAAAGAGACAACCATGCCAGGCAGCAGCTTAATTGCATAGCCACTAATTCCGGTGGCAAGTATTATGATGCCAAAACTGCCTCGGAGTTGATCGAGAGCGTATCGCATAGCGTCAGCAAAGCGATTTCGGGCAAGGTCGTGATCGGCGGCCAGTCGAACAATATCGCCAACCCCGAGACGCCGCCGGAGCTCGTTCCCATCCTGCCGGCCGGACGTCTGGAGGACAGCCGCATCCTCGAGAAGCAGAAATACGACCCGGACAATATCCTCGAGCGCGGACCGGAGCCTTAATCAGGGCTTCCAGTCATCGAGCTCGTCGATTACTTTCAGGCTCTCGGAGCGAGTCAGCACTGTCAGCAGGGGCAGATCGCGTTTGAGCCGGGCGATGCCCTTGCGAGTCACCTTGCTGCATCCGGTCAGATCGAGAATCCGAAGCTCACGGCATTTGCCTATCCTGGCCAGACCACTGTCGGTGATACCACAGTTTTTCAGATCGAGCCGGGACAGTCGCCTGAGCTTGCTCAGCTTTTCGAGCTGCTCATCGCCGATGGGCAGATCGCTCAGCCTTAGATCATTCAGGTTCTCGAGACTGGCCACGATGGGAATGATCTCATCGCTCAAATAAGTACCGCTCAGATCGAGAAATTCGAGATCCGGTTTTTGGGACCTCAAAGTCTCGATGTCTTTCGGCTCGAGATTCTTCGTGTGATAGAAGCTCATACCGCGGAGGCTCTTGACGGCGCAGAGAGCTTCGACAGCTCCCGGGGGCATCGGCATGACCAGGCAGTCCACATGTCTGAGGCTGGGAAGAGCCGAGAGATAGCCGAAGCCACGGCCGGTGAGATTGCCGGTCATGCATATCCGGAGAATCTCCAGGGTTTTGATCCGGCTGATACAGCGCATTCCTTCGTCATTGAAAGCAGTGCTCTGCATCTCGATCACTTCCACAGGCTCGTCCTCCAGATATTTGAAGCCCTCGCCGGTGATTGTGTCGGTGAATGTGATACCGATGGCACGCAGATCGGTTTTCTCGCGAAGCTCGGCGAAATCGGCGTCGGTCGTCGCGGTGCCGGACATCCAGCGGTCGCCGAAATCACCCCTGCTTCTCTGCCATTTCACGCCCGAGATTACACCGATTGCGTCCTGAAGCTTCGGTGGATCTTTCTCCACCGGTCTGGTCAGATCGGCTGCTGGTTGCTCGCCGGGACGGGAGAGGGTGAAGATTATGAAAGAAGAGGCGAGCAGCAAGGCTGTCATGAAAATCAGGGTCAGGAGCCTCTTGCTTTTCGGCGGCCCGGATGAAGGCACTGTCTCCGCCGGCGGTGGCGGCTCCGGAGCCTGGGAGGCGACAATCTCGGCAAGGGCATCTTTCAGGGCGGCGGTGCTCTCGAAACGCTTTCCTCGATCTTTCTCGAGACAGGTAGCCACTATTTCTTTCAGACCGGCTGGAAAATTGCTGGTGCTGTCCACGTCATCGATTGCCGGCGCCGGCTCCCGGTCGTGCTTGGCCAGGAGTTCCAGGGGAGTGCCGGCAATGAAGGGCGGCCTGCCGGTGAGGGCTTCGAAAAGAACGCAGCCTACCGAATAGACTTCGCAGCCCTCATCAAAAGCTTCTCCCCTGGCGATATCAGGGCTCATATAGGCAGGAGTCCCGGCTACTATTCGGCTCTGGCTCTCGCTCTCGAGCATCTCTTTCTTGAGAGCTCCGACACCGAAATCGATCAGCCTGACATCCAGCCTGCCTGCCGGGTCCAGGGCGAAGAGTATATTGCTCGGCTTGACATCGCGGTGGAAGAGACCCTGACTGTGCGAGTATGTGAGGGCCTCGGCGATTTTCATGAAGATTCTGAGGGTGAGACCGGGCTCGATGGTTCTCTCTTTGATAGCCCGGTCGAGACCCTGGCCTGGGAAGTATTCCATCACCATGAATGGATTGCTCCCGCCGCTGATGCCGAAGTCGAGTACCCGTACTATGGAGGGATGGACGAGCTGATTCGTGTTCCGGGCTTCTTGCTGGAAGGCGATGATCTGCTCCGGGCTCAGGTTGTGGAGGATTTTGATCGCGACCTTTTTATTGAGCAACCGATCGCGGCAGAGATAGACAGTACCGCTGGCACCTCTGCCGAGCAGATTCAGGGGCGCATAGCGCTCATAGGGAAAGGTCTCCGGATCCAGCTCGAGTTCCGGCTCCAGTTCTGGTTCCGGTGCAGGCTCGGTCTCTCGAGAATCAGCCGGCGTCGCCGGTGGACCGGCGCTACGGGGAAGGGGATTGGCACATGAACACAGGTCTGCTCGAAAGATCCACTGGGTGAGGGTACCCGGTCTGCCTTCTTCGATATGCTTACCGCAATGACCGCAGATATTCAGCCCGGTGTCGGTCTGGTTTTCTTCCCTGGCGACATTGCAGGTGCAGACCATGATCCACTGGGTGAGGCGACCCGAGCCGGCCTTCTCCAGGGGGAGCTGACATTTGGGGCAGATCTCTGGCTCGTGGCTCAAATGTGTTCGGGTCCCTCAGGGACCTGAATTATATATCCTGATTGAAGCTGATATGGCTGCGGCTGAGAATACTGTCGGTGATCCGGTCGCCTACCCGGCTGTATATATTGCTCAGCCAGAGAGGATAGACGCCGAAAGCCAGGATGAGCACGCTCAAGCAGGTTGCAACGAGCTTTTCGGTGCCGGTAGCATCGTAGAGATGACCTTTCCATTTCTCTTGCTCGGGACCGTAGAAGAGTCGCTTCAGGAGCCAGAGCATATAGCCGGCGGTGAGCACCACTCCGAGAGCCGCCACATAGGTCCAGCCCCGAACGAAGTCTCCGGTGAGGGGCCAGTAAGCCAGGGGTGACGTGATCGCTCCGTAGAAGACCGTTACTTCGCCGACGAATCCGGAAAGAGCAGGCAGACCGAGATTAGCCATGGTGCCGAACATCCAGAAATAGAAGAGGATCGGCATCTTGAACGCGAGACCGCCGCCGATCTCGGGCAAGAGCCTGGTATGGCAACGCTCGTAGACCGTCCCGACCAGGAAGAAGAGCAGGGCTGAGATGAAGCCGTGGCTGATCATCTGGAAGATAGCGCCGTTGACCGCCGTATTGGAGAGACAGCCGATACCCAGGAGGATAAAGCCCATGTGGCTGACGCTGGAGAAAGCGATGATGCGTTTCATATCTTTCTGCACTAGACAGGCGATCGCTCCCCAGAGAATATTGATCGCTCCCAGTGCCACCACGCCCTGTCCGTACTCGACGAAGAAGGCAGGAAAGAATCCCATGCATATCCGAACGAGACCGTAAGAGCCCATCTTGAGGAGCAGTCCGGCCAGGATCATTGATATCGGGGTCGGTGCCTCGACGTGGGCATCAGGAAGCCAGGTATGAAAAGGTACCGAGGGAAGCTTGATGATGAATGAGAGGAAGAAAGCCAGACAGGCGATACTCTGGGCGGCTGCCGGCAACTGGTTGGCGCTGGTAGCCAGGAGCCCCATGTCGAAGGTCGCCGAGGTCGGGTCGATCATACTGAGCTGGACATAGGTATAGAGAAGACCGGCAAGCATGATCACGCCGCCGAAAAACGTATAGAGCAAGAACTTCATCGCTGCATAGCCGCGTCTGGGTCCGCCCCAGATGGCGATGAGGAAATACATCGGTACCAGCTCGAGCTCGTACATGACGAAGAACTGAACGAGGTTTTGCGAAACGAATACGCCGAGCACCGAGAAGGTGAGTAGCATCACCAGGCTGTAATAGAGCTTGCCTCGCTTGTTGATGGTGTAGCTGGCGAGCACCGCCATGAGGGTCACTACCGTGGTGAGCAGCACCATGGAGAGGCTCAGCCCGTCGACTCCGATGTTGTACGAAATCTGAACCGGTGTCGTGATCCAGGGCTGCACGGTGACGAACTGCATGCCGCTTGTGGATGAGTCGAATCTGCTCCAGAGGAAAAGCGATAGACCGAGCATCGCCAGAGAGAAGCCTATGGCCGCGCCCCGGGCGTCTTTGTCCGTGGGCACCAGGGGGATGATCAGGGAGGCTATCAGGGGTACGGCGAGTAGTAAATTGAGGATGAAGGTGGGGTCGTTCACGGTTGCCTCTGCTTGCGCTGATACTGCATGAAACTTTCTTGCAAATGCGCTCCACAGTATATAGGGACAGACTGTGGTCTGCCAGCGAAAAAGGTAGTAAATGTGCCTGTTTGAAGAATTATTGAAAAGAAAAATCTTTTCACCAGCCCATGTCAAGGGTGTGGCGGCCGGTCAGGAGATGCCGCCGGGCTTAACTTCGGCCGCGATGTTCGAACAGTGTCCCGACGATCTCTTGAAAGCGCCCGGCGGTGCCGTGATCGCCTTTGAGTTATAGTATTCACGCGAAATCCATTCTGGAGAGCTTTCCTTAGATGAGCCCCGACTTACTAAAAGCCTGCGTCGAGAGTGCCTGGATGATTGTGGCGTTGCCCTTCTTTGCCGGCTTCGCGATCATCACCTGTTTCCTTTTCGGGGGCATCGAGCTCGGTCAGAAAAGAGCTTTCAAGACCACTGCGATGCTACTGTCAGTGGGAGCAGTGGCCGCCGGTTTCGTCCATTCGCTTCTGATTGTTCAAGCCTTAGTACACGATCCATCACTCTCCGGATATCAGCAAAACTTCAACTGGTTCACCTGCGCTCAGTTCAAGCTCTCGGTGGGGGTCATCGTTGACAACCTCGCGGCGATGATGCTGGTGGTGGTGACTACTGTTTCGATGCTGGTGCAGATTTACACCCACGGCTATATGCGCGATGACCCCGGCTATGCCAGGTTCTATTCCTATCTTTCATTGTTCACCGGCTCCATGCTCGGACTGGTGGTTTCCACCAACCTTTTCCAGATGTATGGCTTCTGGGAGCTGGTCGGTGTTTGCAGTTATTTCCTCATCGGTTTCTGGTGGTATAAGAACTCCGCTGCCGAAGCCTGTCTCAAGGCTTTCGTGGTCAACCGTGTCGGTGACTTCGGCTTCCTTGTCGGGATCCTTTTATTGTTGTTCGTCACCCGGGATTTCTGGGAAGGCGGTACCCTGCTCGCCTTCGCAAGCCAGCCCGGGCTTGCCGGCACCGATATCGCCGGTGCCTTGAAGCTCGCCATGGAGAACAACAGGCTCACCCCGGATCCAGGCTTCATGATGACTCTCATCGCCCTGATGATCTTCATGGGTCCCATGGCCAAATCCGCCCAGGTGCCCCTGCATGTCTGGC
>JAGQHH010000328.1 GCA_020431945.1 Cyanobacteria bacterium HKST-UBA02
AAAGTGACTATTGGTTGCCGAGCTGTATTCGAAATCCTGCTCCACTGGAGTACCGGTCTCGCCCACACCGTTCTTACTGTAATTGGCGAGCTGGCTCGCCTGAATAGTCGGTCTGATCACGAAGTGATCACCAAATTCGAGAGTCAGATGAGAATCATCGGCAGGACACATGACCTCATGCAGCTTTTCCCCGGGGCGAATACCCACTACGGTGTGCGGCATTCCTGGGAATAGAGCTTCCGCCAGCTCGGTAATGCGCATGCTGGGAATCTTGGGGACGAAAATCTCACCGCCCTGCATACGCTGAAAACTTTTGAGGACGACATCGACGCCCTGAGGAAGGGTAATCCAGAAACGAGTCATACGTGGATCGGTGATTGGAAGCTCGGCGGCGCCCTGCTCCACAAGCTTTTTGAAGAACGGAATCACCGAGCCCCGAGAGCCCACCACATTGCCGTAACGAACGACGGCAAAGCGAGTCTTGCGGTTGCCGACCAGGGTATTGCCTGCAGTGAATAGCTTATCCGAGACAAGCTTGGTAGCACCGTAAAGATTGACCGGGTTGGCAGCCTTGTCCGTGGAAAGAGCAATTACCTTCTCGACACCACAGTCGATGGCTGCGTTGATAATATTCTCAGCCCCGTGGACATTGGTCTTGACGCATTCTATGGGGTTGTACTCGGCAGCCGGCACTTGCTTTATGGCGGCAGCGTGGATGACGAAATCGACCCCATCGAACCCTCGATGCAGACGCTCCGCATCTCGAACGTCGCCAAGGAAGAAGCGCATCGGCTCCACCTGAAACTCCGGCTTCTGCTGCATCTCGAACTGCTTGTATTCGTCCCGAGAGAATACGATTAGCTTGCGAGGCGAGTAGCGGCTCAAAATGGTACGAATCGCTTGCTGCCCGAAAGAGCCCGTGCCCCCGGTCACTAAAATGCTCTTGTTGTCGAACAAAAGATGCCTTGCCTCGGTTTATAAGACCAATATGTTACGGGGACAGTATACGTTCGATCTATGGAATCAGTCAAAAACTGGATTGAGAGACGATTTACATAAGACGAGATTTATTTTGCCGGATGGCATTTCAAGAACTCTTCTCTCAGGACGCCATATTCAATCACGTCCACATACCGACCGCATTTGAACATGGCCTGGCGCCTCCGGCCCTCCTCCAGCATGCCCATATACGCCGCTAGCTTCTGCATGGCAACGTTCTCAGCACTCGTGCCGCAATACACACGGTGAAGATTGAGGGTCTCGAAGCCATGCCGCACGATGAGCAGTGCCGCCTCTTTCGCCAAACCTCTGCCCCAGTAATCCTGCTCCCCCATGAGGATCGCGAACTCGGCATTGCGATGAAGGAAATCGATTGATCCGAGCGAAATGTTTCCGATGTGGATGTCTTTGTCTCGAACATAGACTGCAAGCACCAGGGAATCCCTCGAATTCTCCAGCCCGCTTACATAGGCTTCCGCTCCGGCACGAGTATAGGGAAAGACGTGATGGGAGTTGAATCGGCAGACATTCTCATCATTGAGCCAGGACAGATAAGAGTCCGTGATTTCATCAACGGTAAGCGCTTTGAGGTAAATATTCTGGCCGAGCAAAAATGGTTTGCGATTCACGATAACTCATTCCTGTGTTCCCAGACTTTGGTAAATGCACTGATGACATCATCCAGATCCGAGCGAGTCATGGGCGGTCTGATCATCTCATGATAAAAGAGACGATCAAAGTACATCCTTTCGGTAATCGGGCAGATCCCCCGGCTGTAGTCGACTTCGCCCTTATAGAACTCGGCCGTCCAGGGAAAACCTTTAGAGCCATACGCCATTCGCTTCTGGTACATCAATTGCAAGTAAAGAGGTCGAGTATAGCCGGTAGCCAGGACGACGCCCTCCGACTCTCGCTTCTCTATAGGCGAGAGCTCCGCTTTCACGGCTTCGATAAAGACATCGCGGTGCACCCCGGCGGTCTCCGAATCGAATTGCAGGGCCTGCACATAAAAAGCGTGCTTCGCCTCCGGACGCACCGGAGTAGCCTGGATACAGGGAACTTTGGCGAGCTCCCGGTTGAGATATTCGACGTTATCAATCCGCTCCTCCAGGAGGCTATCGAGCTTTTTGAGCTGCTCCCTGGCAATGGCGGCTTCGAGCTCGGTCATACGATAGTTGAAGCCCAGCATATTGGTGAATCCCGCTATCTCGGGTCGCTCCTTCGCCCAGTCGCCGGTAACAGCCTCGGCATGGTTGCGGATGAGACGAAGCTTGTCGGCGAGTATGGGATCGTCAGTGACGATGATGCCGCCTTCACCTGCGTGGATGTGCTTGTGATAGTTGAGGGAGAAAATTCCCATATGACCGAGAGCCCCGGCAAATCTTCCTTTGAGCCGAGCACCGGGAGCCTGGGCGCAATCTTCGATGACCGTGAGGTCGTGCTTTCTGGCGATAGCATTGATGGCCTCGGCATCATAAGGCTGTCCGAAGATATCCACCACGATGATCGCCCTGGTGCGTTCGGTAATCCTCTCTTCCACCGAAGCCGGCGAGAGACAGTAATAATCGGGCTCTATATCGGCAAACACAGGGATGGCATTATAGACAAGGGGTGCCACGGCCGAGGCCGACATGGTGTAAGGCGAGACGATCACCTCGTCACCGGGCTCGATACCGGCAGCGCCGACAGCAGCGAAAAGACCTGAGGTGGCGGAATTCACGGCGATAGCATGGGCGACCCCGAAATATGCCGCCCATTCTTTCTCCAGGGCCTGGATCTCAGAGCCCCCATGAAAGTCGGGATGATGGCAGCCGAGAAATTTCGAGAGCACCCCGGTGTCGAAGACGCGATTGACTGCCTGCCGCTCCTCTTCCCCGATCGTTCTGTAGGCCGGGAAGGGCTTTGTGCGCACCGGGCTGCCACCCTTGATCGCTAGGGTTTGCTTGATAAGCCTTTGCACAATAGGTTCTCCATTTGCTCGATTACACGGTCGATGGGATCCCGGATCCAGTCGAATCGACCGCTCAACATCCTACCACTTACAATCGCCCTGGAGAACGCGTCTTTCAGCTGCTGGCCATCCGTCACCGTTGACAGGCAACCAATCCTTGAAAGGATAAAGAGATCTTCACCAGTGAGCCCAATCTGCACGCTCAATACAGGTTTTTCCATCAGATGGGCTTCCAGAAGCAGGGTAGACGCCATGCCACAGACCAGATCGCAAGATAGGATCGCTGTCCAGGGATGATCGCACTGATCTATGACAACCTTGACCCCGTGAGACTCTCCTAAAGGGAAGTTGCCAGGATCTTCCAGAGGGTGAAGACGGACCATGAGTTCGAAACGCCTGCCGGAGTCTCTGTAGATACTCGAGAGCGCCTTTCTGACTTCGTTGAAAATCGTAATCTCAGAGTAGCCCTGCGGATATGCGGATGAGCTTGCTGAGAATTTGCTTATCGGCTCGGAGACGAAAAGAATCCGGAATCGATCGGACCTGGTGTCCATGGTAGCGAAATCCCGAGCTCTCTTAGCTATGAATTCAAAGTACGGCTGGCCGGTCACAACTATACGCTCGGCTGGCAAACTATCGGCAATCAGCCCTTTCCGAGCCAGCTCATCCACGGCCAGAATCAAGGTGGGGAGGAAAGGATGGCTCGGGTCTTTCAAATAATCATCAAGCTGATAGAGATTGTATTCAGAGAATCGTAGGCCATAGTTGACCCATTGATCGACAATCGCCATGCTGACCCTATCCAGACTGGAAGCTGCCTGCCAGGCATATTTCTCGAGGTTGGTCTCCGAGCCTGTCCCGGTGATCAATATGTCCGGTGCAAGTTGGGTGATAAGGTCTTTCATACCTTCGAAGGAGCATTCAGAGACCAGGCTGGCGAGGTCCATCCCATCCAGACCAAACTGCCGGTATTTCTCCAGGGCACGTCCCTCGCCGTAGAGAAGCACCTCATATCCCTTCAGCAGAAGAGGATCAACGAGCGGAAAAATCGCGTTGGCCGCTCCCGGATCTCGAGCAAGAAGCAGAACTCTTTCTCTGCTCATTCAAATCTCCTGATTCTTTCGCAGAGATCGAGAACTCTTAGGGCATCGTCGGCTGGCGAATCCAGGCTCCCGCCTCCGTCCAGGAACCGGGACAGATTGGTATAAGCGGCTGGAAGACAGTCATAAATCGGCACCAAGAGGGTGGATCCCTGAAGATTCTTATAGCCGGCAAATTCTTCATCCGGCACGACTCGATGGATTTCCAGACCTTTCCCCGAGTCCACAATGCGAATTCTCCCGCTCTCGAAAATCAAATCGAGCTCGTAGATAGAGAAATAGTCGCTGGAAATAGCCTGCAGATGAAAGGTGGCCCCACTGCTTCCTTTCAGAGTGGCGCTCGAGCTGGGGTCCGACTCCTCGTAATCGATAATGCGGCCGGACACATGGTCAACGGAAAAAGTATCACCGGTGAGGAAGAGAAGCTGATCGAGAAGATGCGAGCCATTGTGGAACAATCCTTTGCCATAGTAGCCGCAGCCCGCGACGAAAGCACCATAGATGCCATTGCGTATATCACTGGCACAATCCTTGAATTCTTTTACGAATCGCCTGGAATAGTTGACACAAAGAGGCACCGAGCGATCGGCATAGGCTCGTACTACCGCCTCCCCGTCAGACAGGTTTCCGGCCAGGGGTTTTTCGGTAAACACCAGAGAAAGCGATTCCACGTCCAGAAGACGATGCAGCACCCTGGCATGATATGCGTCCGGGACGCTGACAACAGCCAGGTCCACCGATGAGGAGGCTAGAGCATTCTCCAGCTCAGTAAAAGGTGTTCCGCCCCAGAGCTCCGATGCGAGCCTTGCTTGCCCCTCTTTAGGATCGACAAAACCGATCAGCTGGAAGTCGGGGCTCTCGGCAATAGCATGGCCGTGGGACAGCTGGTATCGAGCACCGGGCTCGTCATAAAAGGCGCCCATATTGCCGGCACCGATAACCAGAGCTTTGAACGGCTTTTTCACTTTCGCTCGACCGACACCTCCCGAGATAAATAATTAAGGAACTCGAACTTCAACTCGGCCAGCGACCAGTCGGCTTCGGTATCGATATCCTGGGCCTCGAGCTCGGGCAAGACGACCGCCGCGCAACGGGGCATGAAGATCTCGCCGGTCTCGAGAAATCTGGCCACTCTCAGAACATAGAACTGAGCAGCATCCGCATAGCTGGTCTTGAGGTCCTGGGTATGAGCCGATAGCTTGTCCGGAAATACAGCCTTCAAGAAGTCGTCCTCGATCTGCATGGCATGCTCCACCGGGGACGGAAACTCCACCACCGAGACCACCGTGTCCGCGCCCTTTTCCTCTATGGTTCGCAGAGCCTCCCTGAGGCGATCGCCATTCAGAAAAGGCGCGCAGGGCATGAGCAGGGCAAGATAGTCGAAAGTCTGGCCGCGTTTCTCGAGCTCGGCGATTACTTCGCGCAGGACATGAACCAGATCCACGTCACCGGAAGCGGTGGCATCCGAGCGCATGAACGGCACCGCCGCTCCGGCTTCTCTTGCGATGTCGGCGATTTCCCGGTCTTCTGTGGAAACCATGACCAGGTCGAAACAGCCTGATTCGAGAGCAGCTTTGATGGTGTAATCGATAATGGGTTTGCCGTGGAACGGGCGGATATTCTTGCGAGGAACCCTCGTGCTGCCACCACGGGCGGTAATCACAGCGACAGCGCTCATGCCCTCAGGCCTCCCTGACCGTGACATGCCTGCCGAGCAGGTAAGACTTGATCCTGACTATGTCATAGTCTCTCAAGAAAAGCATCTTGCCCAGGGCCACAGCGTCGCAGTCGGTGGTCTTGAAGAGATTGACCAGATGATCGTAACTCCCGGCGCCGCCGGATGCGATAAGAGGCACGCTGACCCGATCGCGAAGCAGCTCGTAAAGCTCGAGATCGAGTCCCGAAAGGGTTCCTTCCCGGTCTATGGAAGTGACCATGAGCTCGCCGGCGCCTCTTTCGATCAGCATCTCAATCAGCTCGAGAAGAGGTGTCTCGACCTCTCTGGTCCCGGAATAGACATAAGCCCGATAGTCGCCCTTCTCATTGCGCTTCACGTCGAGAGATACCAGCACGGACTGGGAGCCGAACTCGGAGGCCATGTCCGAGACGAGCTGCGGAGTGAGAACCGCGTAGGTATTGATGATGATCTTGTCGGCACCGGCATGGAAGCACTCCCGGGCGTCATCCACAGTCTTGATGCCGCCACCGGCGGCGATAGGAAGCTTGCACTTGGTGATCATCGAATTGATCACTTTCGAAGGAATCAGGCGATTCTCGCTGGCGGCGGTGATATCGACTATGGCTATCTCTTCGGCGCCCTGGGCGTCGAAGACCATGCCCTGGGAAACCGGATCGCCGACATCGGTGAAGTCGCAGAAATTGGTGCCTTTAGCGAGACGCTCTCCTTTCAGGAGAAAGAGAGGAATAATCCGCTTGGTTGGCAGCCCCCGGGTTTTCGTAGCCGGTGCTTTCATGGCATTGGTGCTCATGCTCAATTGATACTCTCCAGAAAGTTGCGCAAGAATCGCAAGCCATCCCCCTGGCTCTTTTCGGGGTGAAACTGCACACCCACGATGTTGTCTTTCTTGACGGCTGATACCAGCTCTACATCATGGTAACGAGTGGTGGCTATGACCACGCTCGGATCTACCGGGCGGAAGTGATAGCTGTGCATGAAATAAAAAGTCCGTCCCCGCATCCCGTCGAAAAGCTCTGAGCCTACTGGAACTATATCGTTCCAGCCGATATGAGGAAGCCTCAGGTCCTGCCCTTCGATCTGCTCGACTTTTCCTTCTATCCAGCCGAAGCCAGGGATATCCCCACCCTCGGTACTGGAATCAGCGAAGAGCTGCATACCCAGACAAACACCGAGAACCGGCTTCTTCTTCTCGATCACCTGCTCGTGAATAGCTTCTCGGAGCTTGAGAGCATTGATCTTGTCCACCGCCGTCTTGAAATTGCCGACCCCGGCAAGCACTATAGCATCGACATCGGCCAGACCGGAAGCGCTGTCGATAAGCCTGATGTCCTGACCGTAAAAGGAAAGCGCGCTGGCCACCGAGCCCACATTGCCGAGACTGTAATTGACTATGCCGATTTTCTTCATTCCGGGGCCCTCTCTCTATACAGTCTCGAGCTTGCCTGGCTGCCCGGCCCTTTCTCGGCCGTATTCGCGATACCAGTAATCCTGATCCCAGAGCTTCTCGCCGTAAGGAAGGATATCGGGATCGATGGGCTTGTGAGGGGCGATCACATGCTGTAGAACAATCTCGTGAAACTGGTCTTCGGTAATGCCGGCATACTCGCAGAAGACCTCGAGACTGCGGGGCTTTTTCCACTCGTATTCGTGAATCAGCTCGAGCGCCTGCTCTCTGTCCATCCGCCCGTGCCTGATATCGAGGGCGGTGAGATGGGTGACCCTGGAGAAGCCGCGCTTGAGGAATTTGGCATAATCCCTTACCCCCTGCATGGCACACTCGATCTTTTCATAGGTAAGACCGGGTAGCCCGCTCTCGATCTCGTCTTCCTGCCAGCCCAGCTCTTTCTCGATAATGGCGACATGCTTTTTCACGTCCCAGGGGATGTAATTGCCGAACGGCACGCTCCTGATCCCCACCTCTTCGATCTCTTTGCGGCTGGGATACATATAGGGATAGAGCTCCCGGGGCTCGACGTCGATAAAGCCGGCCATGTCCTCGGCCCTTATTCCCAGGACAATGCGACGGTTGAACTTCCATTCATCCGTCTCTTCCAGATCCTGATACTTGAAATAAGCCTCGTACTCACCGCCGCCTTCACCCCAGATGATCAGCGGAATCTTGAACTTGCAAGCGACATTCACCGGATAAGCAAAAATTCCCGAGTGGCAGTGCCAGCAGAAGTCGCCCCGGCGAATCAGGGCCTCGAGCATGAGCTTTTTGACAATCAGCCAGTTCGGAGTGAAAGAAAGAACATCGACTCCCAGTTGCCGGAAGGTGCGCAGGCGATTCTCCTGCATCCTCGGCCGGTAGAAACCATGGTCGAATGAGACTACAAGGGGCTTGAGCTTGTATTTCTTCACCACCATATATAGGGTGAATGTCGAATCCTTGCCGCCGCTGAAAGGCAGGACACAGTCATAGGGAGCACCCTGCTCCCGGGCCTCGGCAACGACATCGAGAAATTGCTTCTCCCGCTCCTGCCAGTCCACGTCTTTCTGCTTGATCTCCCAGTTGCTGCAGATATTGCAACCGCTGTCGGTGAGCACCACGGTCTCCCAGGTTATGGGAATATTGCACTTTACGCAACGCTCCAGCTCTGCCGGCTCACTGTTCATTCGAATTTGCCTCTCACTTCTGCCTGTAGAGCTCGATAGCGGCACCATCCGGGGTAGCGTGGCTACCGGCCAGATAGAACCGACCCGAATCCTTGACGAAGCCGGTTAGCTTCTCGAAAGCTTCTTTAGAATCCCTGTCCTTGAATCCGAATGGTGTGTTGGCTGTCTTGAAGAGATACCACTGGTAGT
>JAGQHH010000329.1 GCA_020431945.1 Cyanobacteria bacterium HKST-UBA02
GCAGAAAGAGCTGATCTACTGAAGTAGGCAAACGAGCTGCTCGAGCCCGAGCCGTTCGTATTCTGTTGAGACTGTTAGAAGAGGCGAATTCGCCTCTTCTTACGGTCATTCCATTTGGAGAATCGAGTATAAATTAGGGCAAAGCTGTGGAAGCGAGATTTCCAGGCGTTTCTGGAATGCTTTTCGCGATTTCTTATGAAAAACAGGTGCCTAATCTCTCCGTTCTTCTTGTAAGAAATACAATACCAGATGAAATAGTAGATAAGGCTGATGCCAGCAATTCTCACTCGAAGAAAAGTAGACCAGTCTCCTGGTAGTAGAATTGGAATGGTTCGAGGTGGGGCAATGCAGAATCCTCAAGTCTTTGTCGTTTTGGCGCTGACTATTGCGTTTTTAGTGACAATCGTTCTGGTGGCCTCGTCTGGTGCGCAGTTGTTGTTCTCTGTGGAGCAGCCGGCTGAGGGCGCCGATAGACAAGCTGGAGGCCTTTTCAGGAAAATGCGTAGCCCTCCTTTCTACATGGCTATCAGTTGTTGGTGCTTGCTCTCCGGATTCTTCTGGACCCAGATTACTGGTTGTCTGGTTTCCTACTGGTGCGATAGCTGTCAATCGCTTTCTGTGCATTGGGTGGGACGAGATCGAGCTGAGCTTTCTAAGGCATTCGGCGAACCATGGATTTGTTCTCCCACAGATGATGATTTGGCGAAGGGTTTCACGGACATACGTGGTGATGTTTCTGTTCAGGACTGGAGGTATAGAGACAAGCTCTTTCTCGTTCGAGTGGAGGACAAGAAGATAATCTCGGCGGAATTGAGGGACCACAAACATCTCCTCGACATTCTGATCAGCGGCTTTTAGCTACCAGGCGGGTCTTCTGAGGGCTGGTCTTCTTTTGATCAGGCGGGCCAGAACAGTCGTAGCTTTTTGATCGACAGGTATTTCATCTGTGGCAGGCTCGACAGAATTGTTTGCTCCGGCAAGTTTCAGAGCTGCCTGACGGTATTTGTGCTCGAAACGTGGGGTGCTGGCTTTCGAGGCGGAGCGGGCGAGACTGCTGAGCCAGAGCTCCGGGTCTTCCAGACGCATCTCGTGGGAAACATGGGTAGCCAGGCTGGTGGATATTGATTCGGTCTTAATGGAGTCGGTCTTTGTCAGCTTTTTTTTCCAGCACTTGTAAGAGGACTGCCTTCCCAGGCGCCCCGGTGATGTCACTATGAAATCCAGGAGCCCGGTTCCCAGCCAGAGAGCCGGTACCAGTACGGCAAGGGGCGCGAGCTCTTCGACGAAGGCGGCGATGGGGAGAGTGAAGAGACCCAGATAGACGGTGGTGCAGAAAGCCGTCATGGCCGGGATCTTCAGGAACCAGCGCAGGTCCGAGCGCTCGCTCAGCGCCCCGGGAAATGCCAGGCTGAACATCAGATCCCGACAGGCAAGGGGAGGTTTGACCGGTTTGCTTCTTTTGCGGCAGCCCCGCTTCTCGTAGGGCTCACCGCGAAAGACGACGACAGAGTGGAGGATGATCAGGAGGGGAACAGCGGCCAGGGCAATAGTAGGGTCCATGGTAGACCTGCTTTCGTTTTTTACTGATTTGTCTGTTTCGGTTACTCGCAGAATATCAAAGGATCGCTTGACAACCTTCATCCCTTAGCTATTTCGTAAGGAAGACCGGTGTCCGGACAAGCGGTTGGAATCTATAAGGCTGCCGGGTATCATATGGCAGAGGTTATTGCTTTATATGCGTGATTACATTCTCCTGTTCATAAACGGGCGTGAGCACAGACTTCGCGGCGAAGACGCTTTTGCTCCCATCACCGATTATCTGCGCTATCAGACCGGCCTTTGCGGTACCAAAGTGGTCTGCTCCGAAGGCGATTGCGGTGCCTGCTCGGTCCTTGTCGGCGATCTGGAAGGAGGAAAGCTCCGGTATCGCCCTGTCAATGCCTGTATCCAGTATGCTTACCAGCTGGACTGCCGTCATATAGTCACCGTGGAAGGGCTCAAGGTCGACGGTGTGCTCAACCCCCTCCAGGAGTCCATGGTGGACTGTCATGGCGCCCAGTGCGGTTATTGCACTCCCGGCTTCGTCGTCGCCATGTCTTATCTCTTCGATGAAGGAAAGAGCCTCGCCGAGAACGAGATCAAAGACGGTCTCACCGGCAATCTCTGCCGCTGTACAGGCTATCGGTCCATCATCGAAGCCGGTCTTTCCGTCGATGCGGAGGCGTTCAAGCCGGTCTCCGAGCTCTATCCGGATGGGCCCATGGTGAAAGCATTCAGCTCTTGCCGAGAAGAGCCGGCTGCCATCCACTTCGAAGGCAAGTCGGCTTATGTGCCGGTCACGGTAGAGCAGACCATCGAATTCCGGCAGGAGCATCCGGGGGCGCTTCTGGTGGCGGGCGGCACCGATGTATCGGTGAATCTCAACAAAGGCAGAGTGGAGCTCAGTACGGCGATAAGCCTGGCGAATGTTAAGGGTCTATCGGGCATCGAGCGGAAGAGTCACGGAGGCAGGGACTATGTAGTGGTCGGCGCCTCGGTGACTCTCAAAGAGCTGGAAGAATACATGGCCGGGCTCGAGCCCGAGTTCGATTACATCCTGTGGGTTTTCGGCTCTCCTCAGATCCGCAACGCCGGCACCCTGGCAGGCAATATCGCCAACGGCTCTCCCATCGCCGACACCACTCCCTATCTGCTCGCCATGGACGCCGAAGTGGAGGTCCAGGGACGAGAAGGCTCGCGCCGGATAAGCTTCAACGAGCTCTATACAGGTTATAAAAAGCTTTCTTTGAAGCCGGACGAGATCATCACCAGGATTCATGTCCCGCTTCCGGGAGAAGGCGAGCTCCTCAGGCTTTATAAAATATCTCGCCGCCAGCACCTGGATATCTCGGCTTTCACGGCAGCAATCAAAATCGAGCTGGATGGCGATCTGATCAAGTCGGCCAGTGTCGCATATGGTGGCATCGCCGAAGTCGTCAAACGTCTCGATGCCGTGGAAGGCGTTCTCGTGGGGCAGCCCTTCTCCCTGGCGACTTTCCGCCAGGCAGCCGAGATGGCTCGCAAGCAAGTGGATCCGATTTCGGATGTGCGGGGCTCCCGTGACTATCGCCAGCAGCTCGCCGAGAATATCATGCTCAAGTTCTATTACGAAACCGCAGACGAGAGGGAGCTTGTATGTCCGTAGTCGGGAGAAATCTGCCTCACGACTCAGCTCGTGAGCATGTGAGCGGCGAGTCGATTTATATCGACGACATGCCTCCGGCGAAAAGCGAGCTTTTCGTCGACTTCGTCGGCTCGCCTGTAGCCCATGGCAGGCTCAAGGGGATAGATGTCGCCGAAGCCGAGAAGGTCGAGGGAGTGGTGGGGCTCTTTACCCATGCCGATCTCGCCCACAATAAATTCGGGCCTATTTTGCAGGACGAAGTGCTCCTGGTGGAAGACGAGCTGGAATTCATCGGTCAGCCGGTGGTGGTGGTGGCTGCTGAAACGCGAGCGGCTCTGGCGAAAGCCAAGAAAGCCGTTCGTCTCGATTTCGAAGAGCTCGAGCCGGTCCTCACCATCGACGAGGCCCGGGCGAGAAAACAGTTTATCGATCGCGAATATGTGATCCAGCGAGGTGATCTGGAAGGCGCATTCAAAAGCGCTCCTCATGAGCTCTCCGGGACTATCGTAATCGGCGGCGCCGATCATTTCTATCTCGAGTCCCAGGCCTGTATCGTCTATCCCGGCGAGCGGGATCAGTTGACGATTCACTCCTCGACCCAGGCGCCGTCCGAGGTCCAGCATGTGGCAGCGCATCTTCTCGGCCTCAAGCAGAATCAGGTAGTGGTGATCACCAAGCGTATGGGTGGAGGCTTCGGCGGCAAAGAGTGCCAGGCTACCCATCCGGCGGTGATGGCGGCCCTCGTGGCTCTCAGGACCAAACGTCCGGCCCGGATGATTTATATCAAAGACGACGATATGAAATTCACCGGCAAGCGCCATCCTTTTCAAAACGACTACAAAGTAGCTTTCGACGATGATGGCAAGATCCTCGGTATGAGCCTCCGGATCTTCGCGGACGGCGGCGCTCATAACGACCTTTCCACTGCGGTGCTGGGCAGGGCTCTCACCCATGCGGACAATGCCTACTACATCCCGGCAGCCGAGATCAGGGGCCGGATCTGTAAGACCAATCTTCCTCCCAACACTGCTTTTCGAGGTTTCGGCGGACCCCAGGGCGTGATCACCATCGAGAACATCATGGAAGAGATCGCTGCTTATCTCGGCAAAAACGCCCTTGATGTCAGGCTTGCCAATCTCTACGGGATCGAGGAGAGAAACACCACTCCTTATGGTCAGATCGTCGAGAACAACACCCTGCCTCGTGTTTTCCAGGAGCTCGAGGAGAGCTCTTCTTACCGGCAGCGGTTTGCCGAAGTGGAGCGCTTCAACGCCACTTGCAATACGCACCTCAAGGGAATCGCCCTGACTCCGGTGAAGTTCGGTATCTCTTTTACAAATAAATTCCTCAATCAGGCAAATGCTCTGGTCAACGTCTATCTCGACGGAACCGTCCAGGTCTCCACCGGAGCCACCGAGATGGGTCAGGGCGTCAATACCAATATCCAGATGCTGGTTGCCGACGAGCTTTCCATCGATCCTGACTGGGTCATAGTGATGGCGACCTCGACAGAGAAAAACAACAATACCTCTGCCACCGCCGCCTCGGCTGCCACGGATCTAAATGGCAGCGCCGCCGTCAATGCCTGCCAGAAGATCAAGAAGAATATGGCAGCGGTAGCAAGTCGCTATTTCGCTTCGCAAGAAACCGGTATCGGAGCCTATCCCGAGCAGATAGTCTTCGAGGATGGACAGGTGTTCGACCGGCGGCGCCCTGACATCAAGCTGGGTTTCGCCGAGCTTGTCGGTATGTCTTATCGCGAGCGGGTCAGTCTCGGAGAGCGCGGTTATTATGCGACCCGGGGTATCGACTTCGACTGGGCTGCGGGCAAGGGTGTGCCGTTTCTCTATTTCACCATCGGCGCCGCTGTCTCCGAGGTGACCATCGACCGCTTCACGGGCGAGATGAGAGTAGACCGTATAGACGTGCTCATGGATGTGGGCAAGAGCATCAATCCCGGTATCAACCGCGGTCAGATCATCGGCGGCATGGTACAGGGCATGGGCTGGCTCACCAACGAGGAGCTCCGTTATACCGAGACCGGTCATCTCCTCAACTATTCGCCGACTACTTATAAAATCCCCGGCATCTATGATGTACCGGAAGTTTTCAATGTCGACACAATAGACAACTACTGCACTCCCAACGTGCGCGGCACCAAAGCCGTGGGCGAGCCGCCCCTTCTGCTGGCAATCTCGGTATGGGCAGCAATCAAGCATGCAATCTCGTTCGTCTGCGGGGACGCTATTCCCTGTCTTTCGGTGCCGGCTACCGCCGAAGAGATCCTTTCGCGTCTGACGGCGGCAGGCAGTGCCGGCGGCAACGGGCGCAGCAAGGAAAGCAGCGATTTCGTCAATGCCTTCGGGCTCGACGTCCCGGCCGTCAAGCATGGCAAGCTGAGACCGGTAAGCGAGTCGGTGGCGCAGGTGGTATCGAAATCGGCCAGAGCCCCGGTCAAGGAAGCCGGCAAGACCGGCGGGCAGACCAGGTAATAGCCGTGCTCGAGTATTTCGAAAGGCTCAATCAGCTGATTTCGGGCAATGTCCCTTTCGTGGCTGTCACCATAGTCGAGACGGTGGGAAGCGTTCCCCAGCATGCCGGAAGCAAGATGCTGGTGACGGCGGATGGCCTGTTCTACGGTACTGTCGGCGGCGGCAAAGTGGAAAGCCGGGCGATCGAAGAAGCCCGGGAATTTCTTGTCGAGATCGAGACCCGGGGCGCATCGGCGGAGCCTCAGACCGGACCTGCCCGGACCCGCTTCATCGAGTGGAACCTGAGCAAGGATATCGGCATGACCTGCGGCGGGTCGGTGAAGCTCTATTTCGAGTGTCTCAACGTCGGTGTCTGGAACATCGTCATATTCGGCGCCGGACATTGCAGCAATGCTCTGATCAAGATCCTGATCAATCTCGATTGCCGAATAACCTGTTTCGATCCCCGAGAAGAGTGGCTCTCGGCGCTGCCCGAGTCGCCGAGACTGAAAAAGGTCCTGGCTGAGGACATGCCTTCTCAGGTGTCCGAGCTGCCAGCCGACGCCTTTGTCGTCCTGATCACCATGGGACACACCACAGACAGCCCGATTCTGGTGGAGATTCTCAAAAATTGGCAGAAGCGTCCCCTTCCCTATCTCGGGGTGATCGGCAGCCGCGCGAAAGCCGCCAGACTAAAAAAGGACATCGATGAAGCCGGTCTCGATCCGGCACTCAAGGATGTTTTCCACTGCCCGGTAGGACTTCCCCTGGGAAGCAATCATCCTCACGAGATCGCCATCAGCATCGCTGCCCAGCTCATTCAAATGAGAGACCGAGAAAGCAGCTGATTTACTGCGGCCAGGGAGCTGCCAGGAAGAGGATTTGAGGCAGCATGATGGTTATCGCCAGGGTGACCAGGATCGAAAAAACTGTTCCTGTCCTGAAAAGGCGCGGACCGATTGTTCTGGCTCGGGCTCCCAGGGCTGACCGGAACAGGATCTCCAGGATCCAGCCCATGGTGTAGCAGATATTCGCCATGACACCATAAGTGAGGGCACCCATGAAAAGGTAGGCCACCGGAGCATGGTTGAGAACACTCAGGACAATCAGGGTGAGAGTCCCGAATAGCCCGAGGACGAGATTATAGGCCGGGCGGCGGAACTCCCACCACATGATGATCGAGAGCGGGCTTCGTGGCTCCGGCGCCGGCGGGTCGGCGCCGAAGATCTTGAAGGGGCTGCATTGCACATGCTGGGCTTCTTCGATGGTCCTGAGCAGCATGTCCAGCTCCTGGTCGTCGGCCTTTTCCACGAGATGGATAAACTCGTCGGCGGAAAGGTCGTCGAGATCTGGTTTTACGGAGAGAAAGTCATATCGGCGTTGTTCGGCCGCCTGCTTTGCCCTGAGCGAGCAGGCGTAGAGTTCGTCTTTGGTCACGTTGAGTCCCCCAACCCAAAGTAAAATCGCTGTTTTTCCACACTATCGCAAGGTCGGGTATTTTGGCATCTGTCATTTGACCGATTTTGAAAATGGGAAGATCAGATTGAGATGGTCCTGCGTAATGGTTTATCCGGACTACTATGAGCGAGCCAGGCGACTCCAGGGAAAATGTAGCCGAGCAAAGCCTCGCCGGGCTGTGTGCGTCCTGTGGCAAGCCCATCCGGTCGAGCCGCAAGGGCTCTTTCACCGGCTGGATTTTCGATACGAGTAAGTGCAAGTGTGCTGTTCCTGTTTATAAGGAGCCCGGTAAGAAAATTTCGGTGTCACCGGAAAGCGATCAGCTTGCCGTTATCGCCCCGGCTTCCCCTGAAGGACTTCCCGATCTGGGAGCGGATTACGAAGTGCTCGAGCTCATCGGCTCCGGGGGGATGGGCAGCGTATACAAGGTGAGGGACAGGCGCACGGACAAGACTCTCGCTCTCAAAGTAATGCGCTCGGAGCTATCAGGAGATCCGATTGCCGTCCTCCGCTTCAAGCAAGAAGCCCGGGCAGCGGCCGATCTCACTCATGCCAATCTGGTACCGGTTTTTGGTGACGGCCAGCTAGCCTCCGGAACGCCTTATATAGTCATGGACTATATCGACGGTCGCAATCTTGCGGCGGTGATTGCCGAGCAGGGAGCCATCGAGCCGAAGCGGGCCCTGGATATCTGTATGCAGGTCTGCGAGGTCATGGACTACGCCCATAAGAAAGGCGTGATCCATCGCGATCTCAAACCCAGCAATATCATGCTCACCGCTACAGAAAGCGGTGCCGACCTGGTGCACCTGGTGGATTTCGGTATTGCCAAGCTCCTGCATGACCGAGGAGAGACTTTCTCGACTATCACTCGAACCGGCGAGATCTTCGGCAGCCCCATTTATATGAGCCCTGAGCAGTGTCAGGGCGAGGACCTCGACGAGCGTTCCGATGTCTATTCATTCGGCTGTGTGATGTACGAGATCCTCACCGGAAGAGCCCCCTTCAATTCGAAGAATCCGCTAACCACAATGCTCGATCATCTCCAGAACCCCCCGCCTGAGTTCTCGGCGGTTAACCAGACGATCAAAGTGCCTGCCAGTCTCGAGACCCTCGTGATGCGGTGCCTGGAGAAAAGCCGTCAGGGGAGGTATCAGGGCTTCGACGAGGTAAGAGGGGATCTCGAGAGTGTGCTGTCCGGCGGCAATCTACTTTCGGAAAGCAAGCGAGCCAGCCCCCTCTGGCGCCGGACCGCAGCGGCAGTGATCGATGCTCTTATCGTCGGCGTCATGGGCGCCATGGCTTATAGCCTTCTTTTCGTCATCGGCTCGCCCATGCTTGTTTCTGCGAACAAAGCCGGCTCCTATCTGGACATCCTCCAGGGAATGTTGCCCATGGCAATCACCGGAGGATTTGTTCTGGGGGTGTTTCAGTCTTTTGTGGGCTTTGCTCCCATCTGGCTGATCTACGATATCTTCTTCGCCCCGGAGCACCAGGCTGTACACGCGATCTACAGCCGCTTGTGCGGGTCGATGATTTATCTTCTCGCGTTTCTCTATTCAGTGTTCTTCGACAGTTCGCGTCTGAGGGCGACACCAGGTAAGCTGATCATGGGGCTCATGCTGGCGGACGAGAAAGGACGGCGTCTCTCATTCAAGAAAGCAGCAGTCCGGTTTTTCAGCCGCCCGCTTCTTTTGCTTCAGCCATTCACCCTCATGGCATTCCTGCTTCTCGCTTATCTCTGTCATGGCGGTCTGAACTTTCAGATTCCGCTCTGGTTGAAGTATCTGCCTTATTTTCTCGGCTTGATCTGCATCGTCCATCTCACCCTCCTGCTTTTTGCAATTGTTCTCAAGCCATCGGCTCTGGAAGGGAGAGGTTTTTTCACAGGGTTCTTTCATGATCTGGCCAGCCGCACCGGGGTGATCAGGGGCTCATCCGCCTCCAAGAACTGAATCGAATGCGATTGTGAACCGGCTCAGGGGTGACGGGCTGCCCCGCGGGCGGGTCACTGGCGGGTATCTGCTTTAAGTTCGGGCTTCAATAGATTAACATCACAGGTCCGAGCTCATGAACAAAGAAGAACACCACCATCACTCAGATTGCTGCTCCGGGTCCAAGAAATCTTCTACTGAGACTTCTGGCCCTGAGAATCCGAGCGATCGCTTTGTCGATCCGGTCTGCGGTATGAAAACCTTGCCGGGCAACCTGTCGACTGTATATCAGGAAGAGACTTACTATTTCTGCAATCCTCGCTGTCTCGAGAAATTCGAGGCGAACCCCGAATCTTATTTAAGCGAGAAGGACGTGGAAGTCTCCCTCCCTCCAGGCGCTGAGGAGCTCACATATACCTGTCCAATGCACCCGGAGATAATCCAGAAAGGTCCCGGGTCCTGTCCCCTTTGCGGAATGGCTCTCGAGCCCATGGATGGCTCCGCCGGGGAGAACCCCGAGCTTGCCGATATGACCCGGCGGTTTTACATCAGTCTCTGTTTTTCGCTGCCTGTCTTCGTTCTGGGCATGGGTTCGATGTTGCCTGGAAGCCCTCTTGCGGGTCTGCTTCCCATGCGGACCGTGGTCCTTGCTCAGCAGGTCCTTTCCTTGCCTGTGGTTTTCTATTGCGCCCTGCCTTTCTTCGAGCGTGGCTATCAATCGGTGCTCAACCGCAGCCCCAATATGTTCACTCTGGTGTCCATGGGAGTTCTGGTGGCTTTCATTTACAGTACCTGGGCAACGGTGGTCATGCTTGCCAGCTCGGGAGCCTCAATGCCGGACGTCTATTTCGAGTCTGCAACTATGATCGTGACCCTGGTCCTGATCGGCCAGGTCCTGGAGCTCAAGGCTCGCTCGGCTACCGGTAAGGCAATCGAGGCCCTGTTAGCGCTTGCTCCCAGCAAAGCCCGCCTGGTTCGCGAGGACGGCGTGGAAGAGGATGTCGAGATCAGCCGGGTAAAGCCAGGGGATCGCCTCAGGGTGAGACCAGGAGAGAAGGTGCCGGTGGACGGCAAAGTGCTCGATGGGCGGAGCAGTGTCGACGAATCACTGATGAGCGGTGAGCCGACCCCGGTGGAAAAAGTGACCGGGGACAGTCTCACCGGCGGGACCCTGAACGGCTCCGGGGCACTGCTCATGGTGGCGGAGCTGGTGGGAGACGATACCATGCTCTCGCGGATCGTGAGCATGGTCAGGCAGGCGCAGCGCAGCCGTGCCCGGGTCCAGAACCTGGCGGATAGAGTTTCGGCTTATTTCGTGCCGGCGGTTCTCATTGCCGCTGTTATCACTTTCTTCGTATGGTACAGTTTCGGACCCGGTCTTTCTGCTGCCATTGTCAATGCCGTTGCGGTCCTGATCATCGCCTGTCCCTGCGCTCTCGGTCTGGCGACGCCGATGTCGGTCATGGTTGCCACCGGACGTGGTGCGGAATCCGGAGTGCTCGTGAAAGATGCCGAGTCCCTCGAGTCCCTGGCGGCGGTGGATGTTATCATTCTGGATAAGACAGGAACAGTGACCGAAGGAAGACCGGTGGTCGCCGATGTCTCGGTTGTCGATGGCGCGGAGAAAAGAGACGATGCCGAGATTCTCTCTCTTGCTGCTTCTGTGGAGAAAGCCAGCGAGCATCCCCTGGCAGAGGCAGTGGTTAAAGCTGCTTCGGAGCGCGGGCTGGAGCTCGTGCCGGTGGATAGTTTCGAAGCCGTGCCGGGGAGGGGCATTCTGGCGAAGGCCGGCGGCCATGATGTGGTAATCGGCGCCGGGCGTTTCTTCGACGAACTAGGCATCGATACGGGAGAACTGGCAGCGGCGGTGGAGAAAGCCAGAAAAGAGGGAAGGACAGAGATTTTTGTCGGCCTCGACGGCCGGGCTGCCGGGCTCATATCGGTCTGGGATCCGGTCAAGCCTCAGGTGGAAGAAGCAGTCAAGGATCTTCGCGGCGAGGGTGTGGAGCTGGTGATGGTGACCGGCGACAATCCGGAGACAGCGAGAAAGGTCGCTTCTTCGGTGGGGATCGAGCAGGTCAGGGCGGACGTACTACCGGAGCAGAAAGGCGAGATCGTGAATGTCTTGAAGAGCGAAGGCAAGCGGGTCGCCATGGCCGGTGACGGGATCAACGACGC